>LNEA01000576.1 GCA_001464855.1 Rhizobiales bacterium Ga0077530 | reverse complement strand
GAGAACGTCGCTAAGATGGCGCCGCGCCTGATGAACAATAATTCGCCGATGGACTATCACGGCGCGCTCGGCGTGCTGCGCACGGTCATCAAGGAGCGACCCGACGCCATCCTCGTCAATGAGGGCGCGAACACGCTCGATCTCGCGCGCGGCATCGTCGACATGTATCAGCCGAGGAAGCGGATCGACGTCGGCACCTGGGGCGTCATGGGCATCGGCATGGGCTACGCGATCGCCGCCGCAATTGAAACCGGCAAGCCCGTGCTCGCGATCGAAGGCGACAGCGCGTTCGGTTTCTCCGGCATGGAGGTCGAAACGATCTGCCGCTACGAGCTGCCGGTGTGCATCGTCATCTTCAACAACGACGGCATCTATCGCGGCACCGATACCAATGCCGCCAGCGCCGATCCGGCAACCACCGTGTTCGTCAAGGGTGCGCGCTACGACCGCATGATGGAAGCGTTCGGCGGCAAGGGCGTCAACGCGACGTCACCCGATGAGCTGAGGCGCGCCGTCAATGCTGCGATGGATTCGGGGAAGCCGACGCTGATCAACGCAGTGATCGACCCGGCGGCGGGCAGCGAGAGCGGCCGCATCGGCAATCTCAATCCGCAAAGCGCGCTGAAAAAGAAGTGAGGGAGGAAGCGATGAAGACCTTCGATAGTGATGGCACCAACGAAGATTGAGTGCGTGATGCCAATCGGACACCCAGTACCGATCGATTGCAAGGTCCAGCGCGTCGTGGGCGTGCCGCATCCGGACACCGCCTCCGAATGCGAGGTCAGGCTATTCGATGGAACCGCAAGGCTTCGCTACGACACCGTGCTGGATACCCAAGACGTCGGTACCGACGTTTATTTTCGCGGAGTTCGAGCCTTCTATCTTGGCGCGCCAAATGATGAAGCATTGGATGGGCATCGTCTTTGGGGTCGCGGTCTCTCGCTCTTCTCATTCCAAGAGGTTTGTCCCTCGGACTGGATCGCCGAACTTGAGAATCGGAATCGAGTTCATCCGCAACACAGCGCGCAGAGTCTTACAAAGCTCCGGCACTTTATCGTCACCTTCAAGGAGGAAACGCTTGAATGCGTGGCGAGAGAACTCGAAGTCAGTCATTCATTGAAGGGTCCGCACCCATGAAAGCTCTCGAAGGCGTCAAAATCCTTGATTTCACGCACGTCCAGTCGGGTCCGACGTGCACGCAGCTCCTCGCCTGGTTCGGTGCCGACGTGATCAAGGTCGAGCGCCCCGGCGTCGGCGATATCACGCGCGGCCAGCTCCAAGATATTCCTAAGGTGGACAGCCTCTACTTCACGATGCTGAACCACAACAAACGCTCGATCACGCTCGACACCAAGAACAAGACGGGCAAGGAAGTCCTCGAGCGGTTGATCAAGACATGCGACGTGCTGGTCGAGAATTTCGGCCCCGGCGTGCTCGATCGCATGGGCTTCCCGTGGGAGACCATTCACAAGCTCAATCCGCGCATGATCGTCGCGTCGATCAAGGGTTTCGGCCCCGGTCCTTACGAGGACTGCAAGGTCTACGAGAACGTCGCGCAGTGCACGGGCGGCGCGGCATCGACGACCGGCTTCCGCGACGGTCTCCCGCTCGTTACCGGCGCCCAGATCGGCGATAGCGGCACGGGCCTTCATCTCGCGCTCGGCATCGTGACGGCGCTCTTCCAGCGCACACACTCCGGCAAGGGCCAGCGCGTCACGTGCGCCATGCAGGACGGCGTGCTGAACCTCTGCCGCGTCAAACTGCGCGATCAACAGCGCCTCGCGCACGGTCCGCTCAGCGAGTACAGCCAGTTCGGAGAAGGCATTCCGTTCGGTGATGCGGTACCGCGCGCCGGCAACGATTCCGGCGGTGGCCAGCCAGGCCGCATACTCAAGTGCAAGGGCTGGGAGACCGATCCCGACGCCTACATCTATTTCATCACGCAGGCGCCGGTGTGGGAGAAGATCTGCGACGTCATCGGCGAGCCCGGCTGGAAGACCGACCCGGATTTCGCGACACCGAAAGCGCGCCTACCTCGCCTCAACCAGATCTTCGGCCGCATCGAGGACTGGACATCGACCAAGACCAAGTTCGAGGCGATGGACATCCTCAATGAGTTCGACATTCCGTGCGGGCCAATCCTTTCGATGAAGGAACTGGCCGAGGATACGTCGCTGCGCGCGACGGGCACCATCGTCGAGGTCGACCATCCGGCGCGCGGCAAATATCTCTCGGTCGGCAATCCGATCAAGCTGTCCGATTCACCGGCTGATGTGCGTCGTTCGCCGCTGCTCGGTGAGCACACCGACGAGGTTCTGGGCGCCGTGCTCGGCTACACGGTCGACGAGGTCGCGGCGATCAAGGCCTCGGGCGCAACGGAACCGCCCGTGAAGAAAGCGGCCGCGGAATAGCATTCAACGATAAACCGAAATCCGCTTACCGACATGCGCGGCGGCGGGACCAGGGAGAAACACCACCGATGCGTATCGTCGTTCATGGCCAAGAGGCCTTTGGCAAAGCAGTGCTCGAAAAGCTGCTCGAGCGCGGTGAGAATGTCGTTGCAGTGTGCTGCGCGCCCGACAAGGCGGGACGACCGGAAGATCCCCTGAAGCTGCTGGCCGCGGAGAAGGGACTTCCCGTCCACCAGCCGAAAAGCTGGAAGACGCCGGAAGCGCTCGAACTGATGAAGTCGTTCGACGCCGACATTTGCATGATGGCCTACGTGCTGCTGTTCATTCCGCAGCCGGTGCTCGACGCGCCGCGCCTCGGCACGTTCCAGTATCACCCATCGCTGCTGCCGGCCCATCGCGGCCCGTCGTCGATCAACTGGCCGATCGCCATGGGCAAGACGCGCACGGGCCTCACCATCTTCTGGCCCGATGAAGGTCTCGATGAGGGACCGGTCCTGATCCAGAAATCTGTGGAAGTCGGTCCTGACGAGACGCTCGGCGACGTCTACTTCAAGAAGCTGTTCCCGATGGGCGTCGACGCCATGTTGGAAGGGCTCGACCTCGTCAAGGCGGGCGTCCTGCTCAAGCACAAGCAGGATCTTGCCGCCGGATCGTATGAGAGCTGGTTCAAGAAGGACCTCGCCGAACTCGACTGGGCGAAGCCGGTGGCGGACAACTACAACGTCATCCGCGCCGCCAACCCCGCGCCGGGTGCCTGGACGATGTTGAAGGGCGTAAAGCTCGACATCTATGACGCCGCCCGCGTCGACGGCAACGGCAAGCCCGGCGCCGTGCTTGCGATCTCCGACGCCGGCATCACGATCGCCGGCACCGGCGGCGCGATACTTGCGAAGCGCGTCAAGACGTCCGACGGCAAGAAGATCGCCGCCGCCGAATGGGCGAAGTCCGCCGGCCTCGCTGTCGGCGACGTCTGCGAGGCGCCGAAGCCTAAGCCTCCCGCCTGAGTTCACAGCGCGCCGACGGACGCGGCAGAGCCTCGCGTCCGTCGGCAAGGCGACACCCGAGAAATGCGCATCCGGTCACAGAGATCGACCCGAGCGACACGCCCGCAACGCCCATCCGCTGGAGTTCCACCATGGCTGTCAGATCCGATATCGAAATTGCCCGCGATGCAAAGAAGAAGCCGATCCAGGAGATCGGGACCAAACTTGGAATAGCAACCGAACACTTGCTTCCGTTCGGCCACGACAAGGCGAAGGTCTCCGCCGACTTCATCAAGTCGCTGTCGAGCCGCAAGGACGGCAAGCTGATCCTCGTCACAGCAATCAACCCAACGCCTGCCGGCGAAGGCAAGACGACGACCACCGTCGGTCTCGGCGACGGCCTCAACGCGATCGGCAAGAAGGCCGCGATTTGCCTGCGCGAACCCTCGCTCGGACCCTGCTTCGGCATGAAGGGTGGCGCGGCAGGCGGCGGCTACGCCCAAGTCGTGCCGATGGAGGACATCAACCTCCACTTCACCGGCGACTTCCACGCGATCACATCGGCGCACAACTTGCTGTCGGCCATGATCGACAATCACATCTACTGGGGCAACGGGCAGAACATCGATACGCGCCGCGTCGTGTGGCGCCGCGTGATGGACATGAACGACCGCGCGCTGCGCGAGATCGTGTGCTCGCTGGGCGGCGTCGCCAATGGCTTTCCGCGTGAAGCCGGCTTCGACATCACGGTTGCCTCCGAAGTGATGGCGATCCTGTGCCTTGCGACGGATATCGCCGATCTCGAAAAGCGCCTCGGCGACATCATCGTCGCCTATCGCCGCGATCGCACGCCGGTCTACGCGCGCGACATCAAGGCCAATGGCGCGATGACCGTGCTGCTCGCGCAAGCCATGCAGCCGAACCTCGTGCAGACGCTGGAGAACAACCCAGCCTTCATCCACGGCGGCCCGTTCGCCAACATCGCGCACGGCTGCAACTCGGTGGTCGCGACGCAGACCGCATTGAAGCTCGCGGACTATGTCGTCACGGAAGCCGGCTTCGGCGCTGACCTCGGCGCCGAGAAATTCTTCGACATCAAATGCCGCAAAGCAGGCCTCAAGCCATCTGCCGCAGTTATCGTCGCGACCGTCCGCGCGCTCAAGATGAACGGGGGCGTCAAGCGCGAGGATCTCGGCACCGAGAACGTCGAGGCGGTCAAGAAGGGCCTCGCGAACCTCGGGCGCCACATCGAAAACGTGAAGAGCTTCGGCGTTCCTGCAGTTGTCGGCATCAACCACTTCATCTCCGACACCGATGCCGAGATCGCGGCCGTGATCGAATATGCAAAGGCGCAGGGTTCGGAAGCATTCCTGTGCAAGCACTGGGCGCAGGGCTCCAAAGGCATCGAAGCGCTGGCACGTCGCGTCGTCGAACTCGCGGATGGCGGCACTGCGAAATTCGCGCCGATCTACCCCGAGGAAATGGGCCTTTTCCAAAAGATCGAGACGATCGCCAAGAAGATCTACCGCGCTGGCAGCGTCGCGGCCGACAAGAGCGTGCGCGACCAGCTCAAGACCTGGGAAGACATGGGCTACGGCAATCTGCCGGTGTGCATGGCGAAGACGCAGTACTCGTTCACGACCGATCCGAACCTGCGCGGCGCGCCGACCGATCACGTCGTACCGATCCGCGAAGTGCGGTTGTCGGCCGGCGCCGGATTCGTCGTCGCCATCTGCGGTGAGATCATGACGATGCCAGGCTTGCCCAAAGCGCCATCGGCGGAGTTCATCCGCTTCAATGACGCGGGGCAAATCGAAGGCCTTTTCTGACGGATTGTAATCCGGCAGCCGACATGAAAACTCGGCTGCCGTTTACCTCCGCACACCGATCGTTGCTTCGTGCGTCCTCGATCGACTGCGACTTATATACCTTGCCGGCGAATGTCTGGACATCGGCTTGCATTCGCGGCCAAAAGACAGCAATGTAGGTACTTGGACGAGGTGTAATCACATCCGATAACGGCTGCCGCGAAAAGAGCAGCCGAGTATCATGGGAGGTTCGACTTGCAGACGGCTGCTGCGCAGGGGGCGAGTGCGCCCCTGAGCGATGAAGCAATATCCGCGCGGTCAGCGACTAAATCCGGCCGGCCAATTCTCGAAATCGAGAACCTGAGCGTCCAATTTCGCTCGTCCCACGGCCTCGTGCGCGCGGTAGAAAACGTCGGCTACACCGTCTATCCCGGTGAGATGGTCGCGATCGTCGGTGAATCCGGCTCGGGCAAGTCCGTATCCGCGCTGACGGTCATGCGGCTTTTGGCCCAGACCGCCGAAGTCACCTCCGGCACGGTGATGTTCGACGGCCGCGATCTCCTGAAGCTCGACAACGAGGAGATGCGCCGGATCCGGGGTCATCACGTCTCGATGATCTTCCAGGAACCGATGACGTCGCTCAATCCGGTTCTGCGGATTGGGCTTCAGATCATGGAGCCGCTGTTCATTCACCTCGGCATGACCGAGGAAGCCGCGAAGGCGCGCGCGATCGAGTTGTTGACGCTGGTCGGGATTACCGATCCGGAAAGCCGCCTCGAGCAGTATCCCCATCAGCTTTCGGGCGGCATGCGCCAGCGCGTGATGATCGCCATCGGCCTTGCCTGTGATCCAAAGCTGCTGATCGCCGACGAGCCGACAACTGCGCTCGACGTGACCATCCAGGCGCAGATCCTGGAACTGATGAAGGATCTCTCGCGGCGGCTGGGCATCGCCGTCGTGATCATCACTCACAATCTCGGCATCGTGGCGCGCTACGCAGATCGCGTAAACGTCATGTATGCCGCTCGGATCGTCGAAAGCGGAACGGCTGAGGATGTCTTCGGTAATCCTCGCCATCCGTATGCTCGCGGGCTGCTGTCGGCGGTGCCGCGGCTCGATCGCGGTCGCGCGATGCGCCTGCAGACCATCGAGGGCGCACCACCCAATCTGCTCAAGCCGCCCGAGGGCTGCCGCTTCCGGCCCCGCTGCCGTTTCGCAATTGACAAGTGCGTGGTGTCCCCACCGCTTGTCGAGGTAGAGCAAGGCCACCGCGCGGCCTGCCATCGATCGATGGAGCTCGACAAGCTCGAAAAGTTGGGCGCCGACTCACACGATGCAATCGGCGCGGCTGAGATCACAACCAGCGGCCCCATTCTTCAGCTCCAGGGCGTGAGCAAATTTTTCCCGATCGCCGGTGGCTTCTTCAAGCCGGCGAAGCTCGTGCGCGCCGTCAACAAGGTCACGCTCGATATTGCACCCGGCGAAACGCTCGGCCTCGTTGGCGAATCCGGTTGTGGGAAATCGACGCTCGGCCGCGTCGTCCTTCGCCTCGACGACCCGACCGACGGCAAAATCCTGTTTGAGGGATCAGATCTCGCGAATGCGGGCAGCGACGAAATGCTCGCAGTTCGCAAGAAGATGCAGGTGATCTTCCAGGATCCGTTCTCCTCGCTCAACCCGCGCATGACCGTCGGCGACATCATCGGCGAGCCGATGCAGGTTCATAAGATCTTGCCGAAAGATAAGATCCACGACCGCGTGGCCGAGTTGCTGTCGCTGGTCGGCCTGCACGGCTACATGGCCGATCGCTATCCGCATCAGCTCTCCGGCGGCCAGCGTCAGCGCGTCGGTATCGCCCGCGCGCTCTCGGTCAATCCGAAGTTCATCGTGTGCGACGAAGCCGTGTCAGCGCTCGACGTCTCGATTCAGGGGCAGGTCATCAACCTGCTCGAGGGATTGCAGCAGAAGCTCGGGCTCAGCTACCTCTTTATTGCGCACGACCTCGCCGTCGTCCGTCACATCTCGCACAAGGTAGCGGTGATGTATCTCGGCAAGATCGTCGAGTACGCGCCCGCCGACGAGCTGTTCGCCAATCCCAAGCATCCCTACACGCAGGCGCTGCTTGCCGCCGCTCCGATCCCCGATCCGGCGATCGAACGCACGCGGCCGCGCCGCATCATCACCGGCGAGTTGCCGAGCCCGTTGCGGCCGCCGCCGGGCTGCGTGTTCAATCCAAGATGTCCGATTGCGGTCGAGAACTGCCGCAAGGAAATCCCCGAGCTGCGGAACCTGGCACCGATGCATTGGGTCGCCTGCAGCGAGGTGTAGACTGGCCGTGAGGAGGAAGTAAGACCCATTCAGGGTGTTCGAAGGAGGAAACGCAATGAAGTTCAAGACGAGTTTACTCGCAGTGCCATTGGCCGCGGCGTTGGCCGTGGCCGGTTTGGCGAACCCTGCTGTCGCCCAGACGCCGAAGAAGGGCGGCATCCTGAAATTCGTGGTGCCGGACGAGCCGCCGAGCTTCGATGGCCACAAGGAGACGACGTTCGCGCTGATCCACCCAATTGCGCCGTTCTACAGCGTGCTGATCCGTCCCGACTCCGCAGATCCGTCGAACTCGAGCAAGTTCGAATGTGATATCTGCACGGAGATGCCGACCTCGACGGACGGCGGCAAGCAATACACGTTCAAGATCCGCAAGGGCCTCAAGTTTCACGACGGCTCGCCGCTGACCTCGGCGGACGTGCTCGCCACCTTCCAGCGGATCATCTTCCCGAAGGAGGGCATCTCGAGCGCGCGCAAGGCCCAGATGTCGATGGTCGAAAGCGTGACGGCTCCGGACGCCGAGACGGTGGTCTTCAAGCTGAAGCGTCCATCGGGCGCCTTCATCCCGGCGCTCGCGGCTCCGTTCCACTTCATCTATTCTAAGGCGAAGCTGGACGCCGATCCGCGCTGGTACGAGCAGAACGTGATGGGTTCGGGCCCATTCATCTTCGACATCCGCGAGGCGGGTGCCCGCGTCACCGGCAAGCGCAATCCGAACTACCATCACGCCGGGCAGCCGTACATCGATGGCTTCGAGGCGATCTTCGCGAAGACCCAGACGCTGCGGGTCCAGGCGATCCGCGGTGATCAGGCGGTCATCGAGTTCCGCGGCTTCCCACCGAAGAGCCGCGACGACCTCGTCGCAGCACTTGGCAAGGACATCACTGTCCAGGAGAGCGATTGGAACTGCGTCCTTCTCATCACGCCGAACCACGAGAAGAAGCCGTTTGACGACGCTCGAGTCCGGCGGGCATTGACCCTCGCCGTCGATCGCTGGGGTGGCGCTCCGGCGCTCTCCAAGATCGCCATCGTGAAGGCCGTCGGTGGCATCGTCTTCCCGGGGCATGAGCTTGCGGCGACCAAGGAGGAACTCCAGCAGATCGCCGGCTACGGGCCCGACATCACGAAGTCGCGGGATGAGGCACGACGCCTGCTCAAAGAGGCTGGCGTATCCAACCTCAAGTTCACGCTCACGAACCGTGGTGTTGACCAGCCGTACACCATTGTCGGCACGTGGCTGATCGACCAGTGGAAGCAGGTTGGCATCGAAGTCACGCAGAAGGTCGAGTCGACCGGACCATTCTATGCTCAGCTCAACTCGGGCGCCTTCGACGTCACGCTGGACTTCAACTGCCAATCGGTCGTCAACCCTCTCTCTGACACGGCTAAGTTCCTGCCTTCCGATCTCGCTGGCGACCAGTACGGCCGCTTCAAGGATCCGAAGCTCGCCGAGCTGCACGACGCCATGAACGGCACGGACGACGTCAAGCAGCAGCGCACGCTGATGCGTCAGTACGAGAAGCGGGTGCTCGATGAGGAAGCGCATAACTTCATCTCGCTGTGGTGGTACCGGATCATTCCCCACCGGACCTACCTGAAGGGCTGGAAGGCCGGCCCCAGCCACTACTTCCCCAACCAGCTCGATCAGGTCTGGCTGGACAAGTAGCCTCGACAAGAGAGGTGGCCAGGAGACGGGCACCGCATAGCGGCGCCCGTCTCCGCCCCCGCTCGCTGAACGCAGACGAGATCCCCGGATGTTCCGCTACGTCGTAAAGCGCCTGCTGCTCATGATCCCGACGCTCTTTGGCGCGGCGGTACTGATCTTTCTGCTGATGCGCGCCATTCCCGGCGACATCTGCTATTTGCGGCTGGCCGCCGGCGGCGGCACCGTCGCCCCCGACGTGCTCCGCATCTGTCGGGCCGAACTCGGACTGGACCAGCCGCTGATTGCGCAGTTCCTGACCTTCATCAAGGGTCTGGTGACGTTCGACTTCGGCAAGTCGATGTGGACCAACCGGCCCATCATCGAAGAAATCGGCCTGCGCTTTCAGCTCTCGCTGCAGGTCGCCATCATGGCGACGCTGACAGCGATCCTGATCGCGATCCCGCTCGGGACGATCTCCGCAGTCAGGCAGAACACCTGGATCGACTACTTCGTCCGCACCTTCACCATCGCCGGCATCGCAATGCCATCATTCTGGCTCGGCATCCTTATCATCCTCGGCATTCTCATCACGAGCAAAGCGTGGTTCGGCGTGGCGTGGATGCCACCGATTCGCTATGTGCCGCTCTGGGAGGATCCCTGGTACAATCTCTCGATGCTGATCTGGCCGGCGCTGGCGACGGGTTATCGCTACTCGGCGGTCGCGACGCGCATGACGCGATCGGCGTTGCTCGAAGTGCTGCGCGAAGATTACGTGCGCACCGCACGCGCGAAGGGTCTCTACGAAAAACTCGTCATCAACAGGCACGCCCTACGGAACGCACTCCTGCCGGTGGTCACTGTCCTGGGGATCGAGTTCGCATTCCTGATGGGCGGACTGGTCGTCACCGAGCAGGTCTTCAATCTCAACGGACTAGGCAAGCTGTTCGTCGAATCCGTGCTCAACCACGACTACCAGATGACCCAGATTCTGGTCATGCTGGTGGTGGCGATCTTTGCATTCACGAATTTCGTCGTCGACATCCTCTATGCGTGGCTTGACCCGCGCATCCGCTACACTCGCTGAGGAAAGAGCTTCATGGCCAGCACCGAAACCGCCTCCGCAACGGTCATCGAGGACATTCCGCGCCGCCCGACGATTCTCGCCACGCTTGGAGCGTTCAGCCGCGAGAACCCACTCGGCGCCTGTGGCGGGTTCATCGTCATCGTCATGATCGTCATGGCTTTTTTTGCGCCATGGCTGACCAGCTATGATCCGACGGCCAACGACTTCGGCGCGATGTTGGCGCCGCCGGACGGCGATCATTTTCTCGGCACCGACCAATTCGGCCGCGACCTTCTTTCACGCATCATCTACGGCGCGCGCACGGCGCTTCTCGTCGGCTTCGTCTCGTCGTTCGTGGGTTGCTTTCTGGGGTTGATCCTGGGTGTCACCTCGGCCTACTTCGGCGGCCGCTTCGACCTGCTGTTCCAGCGCGTCATGGATGTCTTCATGGCGTTCCCACTCATCATCCTCGCCCTTGCCGTGGTCGCCATCTTCGGGACCGGCGTCCAGAACGTGATTATCGCCATCACAATCCCGGTAATCCCGCGTGCCGCCCGCATCGTGCGCGCAAGTGCGCTCGCCATCCGTGAGATGCCCTACGTCGATGCCGCGCGCGCGAACGGCTTCAGCCACTCGCGCATCATCTTCCGGCACATGATGCCGAACGTGATGGCGCCGTTTCTGATCATCCTCACCGCTCAGGTCGGCCAGGCAATTCTCATCGAGGCGTCGCTGTCCTATCTTGGCCTCGGCGTGCAGGAGCCGATCCCCGCTTGGGGTCTGATGCTCCGCGGCGGCGCGCAGGAGTATGCCGAAAGCGCGCCCTGGGTCGCGATCTTCCCCGGGCTCGCCATTACGCTTGCCGTGTTCGGATTCAACCTGTTCGGGGACGCGCTGCGCGACTGGCTCGACCCCAAGATGAAGACCTGACCGGGCTCAATCGCCAAGCGCTATGCCTTCGCGGCGCGGATCGGCGCCACCTTCAAGTCGATCCGATCCGCGGCGTACGATGATCTGCGTGCCTGACGTCATCTCGTCGAAATCGATGCGGTGTCCGAATGGCTTCAGCCGCAACGCCTGCCATAACGTGGTGCCCCACGTCCAGGGACGCCATATCGATCCGGGTGCCGTAGCGGTCGCCTCAAGTTCGAATCCTTGACCGCGACTACCAAAATTCGCGAGAGCCGACGACGCCTGCGCGTCCATGTTCCAGTCGACCAGCGCCACGATCGATTTCACCACGTAGAGAATGATCCGGCTGCCACCCGGCGATCCGAGCACGGCTTTCACTTGACCGTCGGCATCGAACACAATCGTCGGCGCCATTGAACTGCGCGGCCGCTTGCCCCCCTCGATGCGGTTCGCGATCGGGCGACCTTGCGCGTCGGTTGGCCGAAACGAAAAATCTGTAAGCTCGTTGTTGAGCAGAAACCCTGCCGCCCAGAGTCGCGATCCGAATCCCGCCTCGATCGTGGTTGTCATCGATACGGCATTGCCGTCGCCATCGATGATCGAGACGTGACTGGTCCCCGAAACTTCGACCGTCGCGTCGTCGCCGGGGAGCGCTGCGCCCTTTTCGTCGGGCACGCCGGCCTGTACGCGCTCGGCGGCGCTGAGCGGCGCGATCAGCGCCCGGCGGCGCGCGAGATAGCCGTCGTCAAGAAGACCGGAGGGTACGCGCACAAAATCGGGATCGGCGAGATAGCGGTTGCGATCGGCGTAAGCGAGCTTCTCCGCCTCCGCGATGAGATGCATGGACCTGGCATTCAGAGCAGCGCGCGGACCCGTGCCGAGATCGAACGGTTCGATCAAGCGCAACGTCTGGGCCACCGTGTGCGCGCCCGACGATGGCGGCCCCATTCCACATACACGTAGACCACGATACGGCACGCAAATGGGCTCGCGCTCCACTGGTCGATAACCGGCGAGGTCGGCGAGCGTGAGGTCACCCGCTGGCATCGGAGCCGCGGCCACCGCCTGGACAATGCTTTCGGCGATTGGACCTTCGTACATCGCGCTCGCGCCGTCGGTCGCGAGGCGCTCGAGCGTTGTGACGAACTCAGGATTGCGCAACCGGTGGCCGGCGCTCCAGGCCTTGCCAGCGGCGTCGAAAAAATAGCGCCGGGCCGGGGCTGAAAATGCATCGGGCCCCATCCAATCGAGCATTTGAGCGAGGCGCGGCGACACCAGAAATCCTTCGCGCGCCAGAGCGATCGCTGGCGCGAAAAGCCGCGCCCAAGGGAGGCGCCCATGACGGCGGTGCACAAGTTCCAGCATCGCGAGGGTGCCCGGGACGCCGACGGCGGCACCCGATGCCACAGCGGTGGAAAACGGGACGGGTTTACCATCGGCGCCGATGAACTGCTCCGCCCGCGCGGCGGCCGGCGCCGTCTCGCGGCCATCGTAGGATTTCAGCGTACGCGTCGCGGCATCGAAGTGGAGCAGAAAAGCTCCCCCACCGATGCCGGAAGATTGCGGCTCGACGAGATTGAGGACGAGTTGGACGGCGATGGCCGCGTCCACCGCGTTACCGCCTTCGCGCAGGATGCGGCGGCCGGCCTCACTGGCGGTAATGTTGGCGGTCGACACCATGGTGCGCCGGGCAATCGCGACGGCTTGATCCAGGCGCCCTGTTGCGACCTCGGGGGCGCTGCGGGTCGGGCCGGAAGCTGGGGTGCGCTGAGCGCCGGCGCTGTGGACGGAAAGGAAGGCACTTGAAATCGCGAGGGCAAAGGTAAGACCGCGAGCGAGCAGAATGAAGTGGTGTTGCACCATAGCGGAAGGAGGCTCTGCTCGACGGTCGATCACGTGACGCGGGCTTTCACGCTTGCAGCGTCCAGTAAAGCGGTCAATGGAAATCACGGGACTTCGGCAGAATGCGGACGTTGCGCGGATGACCGGTCAGGCGTGGCTGCTCCTTCGAACGAGCCGAACCAGGATTCGGACGCAGAACCTCATCGGCCCGGGCTATCGGGATCGGCATCGTCTCGCGATTCCCTTCGCTCAGCAGGGCGAGCCACTCCGTACGATCCTCGAGACGCGATGAGACGATGTGGATGATGTCATCCTTCCGTTGAACGCGCCCGTGGATGACGATAAGGCGCGAAGCCATCACGACGCGGCGGTAACGCTCCAGCGTTTTTGCCCACACTACGGCGTTTGCGACCCCCGTTTCGTCCTCGATCGTCATGAAGACAACGCCCTTGGCCGTGCCGGGTTGCTGACGCACGAGCACCACGCCGGCGACCGAAACCCATTGTCCATCCCGGGTCTCGCGCATGTCCTCGCACGACAGAATGCGCCGGCGCTTGAGGCCACCCCGCAGGAACATCATCGGATGCGCCTTGAGCGAAAGCCGTAGCGTCTGGTAGTCGTTGACGACATGTTCCGCGAGTGGCATCCGCGGCAGGACGACAGCCGGTTCGGGCCCCGAATCACGCGTCTCACTCCAGGCAAACAGTGGCAATGGCACGGCGCCATTGAGCGCTTTGACTTCCCACAGTGCTTGGCGGCGGTCGAGACCGAGCGAACGAAAGGCGTCTGCTGCGGCAAGACGCTCGACGGTTTCGAGGCGGATCCCGGCGCGCATCCAGAAATCATGCACGTCGGCGAACCGTGCGCGGACCCGAGCAGCGACGAGTTTCTTGGACTCTTCCTCGGCCATGCCGCTGATCTGGCGAAGGCCGAGACGCAGTGCCGGCCCCCCGTCGCTACCGCCCGGTTCCAGCGTCGAGTCCCAATCGGAATGATTGATATCTGCCTCTCGCGCCTCGACGCCGTTATCGCGGGCATCGCGCACGAGTTGAGCCGGCGCATAAAAACCCATTGGTTGCGCATTCAGCAGCGCCGCGCAGAAGGCGGCCGGATGATGCCGCTTGAGCCACGCCGACACGTAGACGAGAAGCGCGAAGCTTGCCGCATGGCTCTCGGGAAAGCCGTACTCGCCAAACCCCTTGATCTGATTGAAGCAACGCTGCGCAAACTCACGCACATAGCCCCGCTCGACCATCTTCGAGACCATCTTTTCCTCGAGCAGACCAATCGTGCCACGGCGGCGGAATGTAGCCATCGCCTTCCTCAACTCGTTCACCTCGCCATCCGTAAAGCGAGCCGCAGTCATTGCGATTCGCATCGCCTGCTCCTGGAACAGCGGCACACCCAGCGTTTTACCGAGAATGTTGCGCAATTCGTCACGCGGTCCGTGGTCAAGAGACGGAGCGGGATAGTCTGCCTTTTCGATACCGTCGCGCCGGCGCAGGTAGGGATGAACCATGTCACCCTGAATGGGCCCCGGCCGTACGATCGCCACCTCGATCACGAGATCATAGAATGTGCGCGGTTTGAGGCGCGGCAGCATGTTCATTTGTGCCCGGCTTTCGACCTGGAAAACACCGATCGACTGCGCCTTGCACAGCATATCGTAGGTCGCTTCGTCCTCGCGCGGGAGATTGGCAAGCGTCAGTTTTTTTCCCTCGTGTGCGGCCACCAGATCGAACGCACCGCGGATGCAGGTGAGCATGCCGAGGCCCAGCACATCGACCTTCATCAACCCGACCGCAGCTAGATCATCCTTGTCCCACTCGATAAATGTGCGATCTTCCATTGCCCCGTTGCCGATCGGCACGACCTCCACGAGGGGGCCTCGCGTCAGCACGAAGCCGCCGACGTGCTGAGACAAGTGGCGTGGGAAGCCGATCAATTCCTCGGTCAGACCCAGCACACGCTGCAGGAGCGGATCGCCAGGATCGAGCCCCGCCTCGCGCACGCGCTTATCCGGCAGCGCCCCATTGGAGCGGATACCCCAGATCATCCCGGCAAGCGCGGCGACAACATCCTCAGTCAATCCCATTACCTTGCCAACCTCACGCACGGCGGAACGGGACCGATAGCTGATAACGGTGGCGGCGAGCCCCGCGCGGTCGCGGCCATAGCGCCGATAGATTTCCTGGATCACCTCCTCGCGCCGCGCGTGCTCGAAATCGACGTCGATGTCCGGCGGCTCCTTGCGGTCGGCGCTGATGAAGCGCTCGAACAGCAGATCAACCTCGGCCGGATTGACCGCGGTAATCCCGAGGCAGTAGCAGACCGCCGAGTTCGCCGCCGAGCCGCGCCCTTGGCACAAGATCTCCTGGCTGCGCGCGAAGCGGACGATGTCGTGGACGGTCAAGAAGTAAGGCGCGTAGTTGAGTTCATCGATCAGCGCGAGTTCACGGTCGAGGCTGGCGCGGACTTTTTCAGGCACGCCCGCGGGAAAATAGATACGCGCGCCCTCCTCCACGAGATCGACGAGATGGGCGTGTGGTGTCTTGCCGGGAGGAACCGGTTCGTCGGGGTATTCGTATTTGAGCTCGTCGAGAGAGAATGTGCAGGCCTTGGCGATTTCGAGCGTGCGCGCGAGGGCCGCCTCGTGTCCGGTAAAAAGGCGCGCCATATCGGATGACGCCTTGAGATGGCGCTCGGCGTTGGGCGCAAGTCGCAGGCCGACCTCACCGATGCGCACGCCCTCGCGTATGCAGGTCAGCACATCCTGGAGCGGGCGTCGGTGCGCGACGTGATAGAGCACGTCCCCCGTCGCAACGAGGGGCACGCCGCACCGTCGCCCCAGCGCGTCGAGCGCGGCAATGTGCGCGCGATCGTCGCCACGATAGGTATGCGACGCCGCAAGATAGAGAGCCGCGCCGCCGAGCTTTACCTTGAAGCGCCGCAGCGCCGCCTGAAGGCCTTCGTTGTCCCCGACTGTATCCCAGCGCCAGCCATCAGGGGGGAGCGCGATGAAAATCTGCCCGTGCGCGGCCACCGCAACGTCGTCCAGAGCCAGCAAACACTGGCCTTTGTCGGCACGCTTCTGGCCGAACGAGAGGAGACGGGAAAGACGGCCGTAGGCGGCACGATCGGTCGGTAGGCAGAGCAGGCTTGGCGCGTCGGTGAGATCGAGACAGGCACCGACGATGAGTTTGAGACCGACCTGCTCCGCCGCAACGTGCGCTCGCACCACACCGGCGAGCGTGTTGCGATCGGTGACCGCGAGCGCCGCCAGACCGAGCGCCTTGGCTTGCGCGACCAGCTCATGAGGATGTGAGCCGCCGCGCAGAAACGAGAAATTGGTCGTCACCTGCAGCTCCGCGTAGGCGGGCGAACCGCAGCGACCGGACAATAAGCGTATCGGATGCTCACTCATGAAAGAAGCCCGTGCATGAACCAGCGCGGCGCGCGATCTGGGGCGTTATCCGTCTCGTCCTCCTCGACGGTCTCGTCTTCACCCCTCTCATCAAAATAGAGACCGGCCCGGAACACCCAGTAACGAGCACCCGTTGCCGTCTCGACCTGATAGTAGTCGCGGGTCGAAGCGGGGTCGGGCGATGCGGCGGGCAATCTGACGGCGGGCTGCGCGAAGCTCTCCCACCATGCCGGGGCGATCCGCTCGGGCCCCTCGGCGCGCACGATACGCCGGCGCACCCGCCGCCAAGTGATGAGCATTGGCGCCCCCTCGGGAACGGCGGCGAGAACTTCAATCGGCTCAGGCGGATCGAACAGAAACGGCGGTCGGTGCCGAAACCCATTGACAACGGCCGGTAGCGCGACCGCTTCAGGCACTCTTTTCAAACCTTGCCCAAGAGCCGCCATTCGCTTCTGGGCCAACTCCGGAATATGGCTGGCGTGAGGATGCAGGCGTAGGACACGTCCACGACCGAGGCGCCCCGAGAGCCGGTCGATAAGCCGGCCAGCCATCGTGCCCGCGCGTTCGGCATTTCCATCTAGTCCCTGCTGATGCGCATCCAACCGCTCAACCCCGCTCGCGCCGAGCGTCATCAGGTCGATACCGAATCCGGCGTCGAAATCCGCGATCTTCTCGCCTAGCAGACGCCGCATATGCGTATCGTCCCGGCACGGCGCGCTGGTGCCGATCATGACTTCGCCAGTCGAGCCGTCGCTGCGATAGAGCGTGAGCCGAAAGCGGCGGCCGCCAAGGCCGGCACGCATGAGCGTTCCAGCGAGGTCACGGCACAACCAATCCAGGGCAGCCTCGATTCCTGCCGTCGTGACGAGCGGATCGGAGAAGGGCAAGCGCGAGGTGAAATCCGGGATTTCGAGGAGCGGCGCTCGCGGTTCGGCGTGATAACCGAGCGCCTGATCGAGACGTCGCAGCACTGTTGCGGCGAGGACTGAGGTTTTCGCGCCCTTGGATCGCAGGGTGCCGAAGCGGCGTTCTAGGGCGGCGCGAGGCAGGCCATAGAGATGACCTATAGTCACGAGGCCGAGCCGCTCAAGCAGACGGATCGCGTCGGCATCGAGCCGTAGCGCGGCAATCGGCAAGGCGGCGAGAGCATGCTTTGTCTCTTCGGGGGAAACGATCGTGAAAGGAGAGGCGGACGACGTCGCAAACCGGGCCACCGCATGCGCACCGCCGAGGGTGTCGGCGAGCCCCACGCGTACGGTAAGGCCGAACCGCCCAAACCGTTCGACAAGATCGCCGAGTAGCGCCCGCTCACCCGCATCGGGAGGATCACGGCCGTCGTTACCGGCAGGCCTGTTCGCACCACGGACCGCGGCGTCTGCGAAAAGGTGGGCGACGCCAGTGATGTCGATCCACAGACCATCCTCGCCATCGAGGTGCCGGGTCGGGCCATAGCGCCCACACCAACGAACGAGGCGCATGAGGCCGGCGTGGTCCTCACTGGCGTCAGCAGGCAGCGTGATCAATGCCGGAAGCGCCGCCCGTGTGTCGGCGAGCGCGGCGCCGATATGCACGCGCAAAGCCCGCGACGCTTCATTGACTGCCGCAATCTCCAAGCCGTGCGCGCCATTTCTCACCAACGCCAGAGGTCGGTCCGCAGGCACATGCTCATGCCCGCAATGCCGTCTCAAGCGCTCGATCGGCCATGCCGGCAACCACACCGAAACGATGCGCCTCATGGGTCCACTCCACGGTGCGAAAAAGCGGCGCGACATCTGCGGCGGTGCCGCGACAGCGCTCGAGCGCCATCGAAAAACGCGGCGCGCCAGGCGCTGCGGAATCGAAGGGGTGCGACGCGCTCGGGCATCCGGCAATGCGCCAGCGAGCGAAGGTGGCAGGCGTCACGACCGAGCGGGCGGCCGTCACCAGCAGACACGGTGTGCGGTGCGCCTGTGCGGCCAGGGCAAGTCGTCGCGCCGGCGTCAAAGCAACGGCATCGACGCAGCCGACAACGATCGCCGCCGCCCCCGATCCGAGGCTCTCCTCCATGACCCAGAGGGTCTCGGCGACAGTGGCGGTTTCAACCAGCAGAACTTGCGCCGGATCCAAGCCGAGGGTCGCGAGACCAGGGCCGTAAAGCCCACCCGCCTCGCGCGCCGCTCGGGTGGGCCAGCACCACACCATCAGACCAGGCATCGGCAGGCCTGGCACAGAACTCAAATGGCGGGCTGCCAGCAACAGCGCGAAGGTCAGTGCCGCCGGTCCATCGCCGTAGGTTTCGGGTTTGATCTCGTTGAGGCTGGCCGTGTCGAGACGCCGATCCGGCAGCCGGTCATCGATTTCGGGAGCGCCGAGGGTCCAGCCGGAGTCCGGGTCGTCTCCCAAGGCATCGCGCTCGGGACGGATACCCGAGGCAATAGCAGAGGCGCGTTGACGCCCCTCGATAGCTTCAAGCGCGGCACGCAGTCGAGCCAACTCCCCCTGCCGCCCTCTCCGGGATGGGGGTTCTGCCCCCGGAGAGAGCGGGGGGGCTGGCGGCGGTGCGAAAGTGGGGGCAACCGCACCGCCGCCAGGGAAAAGGGTACGCATACGCTTACTGGTACTCGTGTCCGCATCGCTACGAACCGTGAAGATCCGCGTGGTCGAAGACTGGGGTGAGAGGGGGGGCTGGGCCGCCTTGTCCACGGGTACGCTCTTCGAAACTGACTATGATCACCTACGAAGATCTGTCGTTGCTGGCAGCCCTTCGTTCTTTTTTTGTTCTAATGCTTTGCCCTCCGCCCGTCAACGAAAAAAGAGAACAAACAGAGATCAATAATGCGCAGCGTCTCTGCCGCACATCTTTTCCACGGACAATTCCACAACTTCCAAATGTCGATCAGATCAAGGATCATCGGACAGGGCGCCGCACCCGCCGCACGTGCTACGTGGCTCGATTCACACAGTTTCCTTGAAATGCGCACAATCCTGCCTCTGTGACGGCCAGATCGCGCGTCGAGCCGTTGCGCCGGTCCCGAACCATCGCCACTATGTTTTGGCAGTTGGATCGCATCGACCCGCCAAGCATCGCGCTCGGAAGTCACGAGTTGGACGCGCGACTGGTTGCTCGATCCTCATGCGCAGGCCTCTCACTGTTGCCGGACGAGATCACGCAACGCGATTGCAAATGCTGCGTTGAGACCGAAGCGTCGCGAAACATCGACGCGGCAGCGGGCGAAATTGGGAATTCGTAAACCTTCCATTCAGCATGACGGGGCACCATGCGCAGGGCGGGGACACTATTGAGAACCACGGCGCACATCACTTGCGGCGCAACGGCAGCGCCAAACAGCGATGAATTATGCCGACCGCAACGAGCAGAGCCTTGGCTCTAACGACCGACGGACCCTGACGGCTGGCTTGAACCAGACAGCAGGACAACCAGAACGACGACCGGAGATGAGAATGATCGGCCACTCCAATACCCGGAATATACTTGCCAGCGCAGCGTTGGCTTTGATCGTGATCGCCCCAATGGCGTCGACGTCCGCCAGTGCGCAGGGCTTGAGCTGGCTCTGGGGCGGCGGCAATGAAGTCGGCGGCAGCGGCAAGGAAGTCGTGGCGTTCGGCGCGCAGCATCGCCCTGGCCAGATCATCGTCAGCTTCACAGATCGCCGCCTCTATTTCGTGACCCGCCCCGGCGAGGCGCTGAGCTATCCGATCGCATCGCCGCGCGATCAGAGCCGCTGGCAGGGCACCTTGCAGGTCTCTTCGAAGCGCGTCGATCCGCCGTGGACCCCGACCGCCGAAATGCTCAGGGAAAATCCGAAGCTGCCGCGGCACGTCCCCGGCGGCCACCCCATGAATCCGATGGGTGTCCGGGCGCTCTATCTCGGCGCGACCATGTACCGGATCCACGGCACCGATGCGCCCTGGTCAATCGGGCAGGCCGTCTCAAAGGGCTGCATTCGCATGTATAACAAGGACGTGGTCGACCTTTACGATCGCGTGCCCGTGGGATCACGCGTGACGGTGACCTGGAGCAGCTACAGGACCGGCCAAGCTGTCGCCGCGAATTCCGCCTCGGCACCGGCCAGCTCGTCCAGCCAGTCGTCGGGCTTCAACGCCTTCGCGTTCCCGTGGTTCGACTCGCAGCAGGCCACGCCGCCGCGCCCGTTGGCTCCGATGAGGGAGCGGGTACAGAAGAAGAAGCGCGCCACGCCGAGCACGGTTGGGACCAGGTCGGCGCCGGGCAAGCAGGTGGAAGCACCCGCCGCGTCCGTAACCGCCAGCGTTGCACCGAGTGTGCAGCCTGAGAAGGCACAATAATCACTGTCGCCACCGCCCGTGACGCGAGCGCATGGACCGGTCGAAACATCTACCGCGGCCCGCCCTTACCGGCGGGCCGTTGTGTTTGCGGCACCACGACGCCGATATACCGGCCACAGCGTGCCGATACCCTGGAAACTTGGATAATCGCCGCCCGCGTCAAGCATTCGTGACTCGCAATTGATGTGGCAAAGAGCGATATGCTGAACTCTGGCGATACCGCTCAAGCAACAGATGCCCTCCGCTTGAGTAGCGAGCATCAATCACGGCTTCGTTTGATCTTTTGATCAGCACCGCTGCCCGTATTCGCCTAGCCTGCACTCTCGAACTGCGCCGTTGCGTCGTTCGAAATCAATCGATTTACGGACCTTGGCAATCATGCGTGCGCTCTTCGACTGGTCGGTTTTCGTCGCTTTGGCCGCGGCAAGCGCAGGAGCCCTTGTTGTCGGATCGGCTTCGATGGCCAATGCCGGCAAGGCCTCCAGCAAGGCAGGCGCGCCGGTGACCGTGATCGAGCTTTTCACCAGCCAGGGCTGCTCGTCTTGCCCGACCGCCGACGCCCTGCTCGAGTCCTATGCCAATCGCCCCGATATCGTGGCCCTGACGCTACCCGTCGACTACTGGGACTATCTTGGTTGGAAGGATACCCTTGCCAGCCCCAAATTCAGCGCCCGCCAACGGGCCTACGCCAAGACCAGGGGTGACGGCCGCGTATATACGCCGCAGGTTATCGTCAATGGGCTGAAACACGCCGTCGGATCGAGCGCAGCGGACATCGATCAGGCCATTGCCGCAACCAAGCCGACAATCGAGCCCACGCGCATCGGCGTCGCCGTCAAGAGTGTCAACGACCATGTCGTGATCCACGTGGACGCGGCTCCCGACGCCGCGAAAGCCGGCGAAGCGACGATCTGGCTGGCGCTCATCAGCCGCAGGGTCGAGGTCAAGATCAAGCGCGGCGAGAACCACGGTCGCTCGGTCGTCTACCATAACGTGGTACGCGAATGGATGCCGGTCGGCATGTGGAACGGTGCCGCCGCGACCATTAAGCTGGCCCACCACGCGATAAAGCAATCCGACGCCGATGGATGCGCGATCATCGTCCAGCACGGTGATGCGGGTCCGATCGTCGGCGCCGCGATGCTGCAGCAGTGGTAAGCTGATTTAGATTACCTCCTGCCGCGCATGGCAGGGGCTCGCCGCAATCCGGCGAACCACCATCTGACATCCCAAGAGACGCGTTGCGCCGAGGGCCTCGGTCGCTCTATTTTGCGCTCTATGTCGAACGCCCCCGCCCACTCCCTGAAGATCGCGCTTGCACAGCTCAATCCCATTCTTGGGGATCTTGCTGGCAACGCCGAAAAGCTTATTCGCGCGCGTGCCGATGCGGCGCGGCAAGGCGCCGATCTGCTGGTGCTGCCGGAGTTGTACATCAGCGGCTATCCGCCCGAGGACTTGGTGCGCAAGCCGGCCTTCGCTGCCGCCTGCCGCGCCACGGTCGAGAAGCTTGCAGTCGATCTCGGGCCTGGCCCTGCCGTGCTCGTCGGCTGCGTGTGGCCCGACGCCGGCAAAGTCTACAACGCCGTGGCGCTGCTCGACGGCGGACGGGTGGAGGCGGTGCGGCTGAAGGTCGATCTGCCGAACTACGGCGTCTTCGACGAGAAGCGCGTGTTCGATGCCGGTCCGCTGCCGGGTCCGATCCTGTTTCGCGGCGTCAAGATCGGTGTGCCGATCTGCGAGGACATCTGGACCGACGAGGTCACCGAGTGTCTGGCCGAGTGCGGAGCTGAACTCTTGATTGTGCCGAACGGCTCGCCGTTCGACTGGAAGAAGAGCGACGTGCGCATGAACATCGCCGTCGCGCGCGTTGCCGAGACGGGGCTGCCGCTCGCCTATCTCAACCAGATCGGCGGACAGGACGAGCTTGTTTTCGATGGCGCGTCGTTCGTCATCAACGCCGACTCGAGCCTCGCCATACAGATGCCTGCCTGGGAAGAATCTCTCGTTCTCACGGTGTGGGAGCGCGGCGAAGACGGTAGCTGGAGTTGTAAGCCGGGTCAGCGCGTCGTGCTCGAAGAGGGCGACTCGGCCGGCTATCACGCGTGCGTGCTGGGCCTGCGCGACTACGTCGATAAGAACCGCTTCCCGAGCATCGTGCTCGGCCTCTCCGGTGGCATCGACAGCGCGCTTGTCGTCGCCATGGCAACGGATGCGCTCGGGCCCGATCGCGTGCGGGCCGTCATGCTCCCCTACCGCTATACCTCGACGGACAGCCTCGACGATGCAGCGGCCTGCGCGAAGGCGCTCGGCGTGCGTTACGACAGCGTGCCGATCGCACCAGCGGTCGACGGCTTCTATGCGATGCTGGCGCCGATCTTCGCCAACCGCGCGCCCGATACGACCGAGGAGAACGTCCAGAGCCGCGCCCGCGGCACGACGCTGATGGCGATTTCGAACAAAGACGGCTCGATGCTGCTGACGACCGGCAACAAAAGCGAGATGTCGGTCGGCTATGCGACGATTTACGGCGACATGAACGGCGGCTTCAACCCGATCAAGGATCTCTACAAGATGGAGGTCTACCGGCTCTCCGCGTGGCGCAACGCCAACGTCCCGCGTGGCGGCAAGGGCCCGGCCGGCGTCGTGATCCCCCAGCGCATCCTGACAAAGGCGCCGAGCGCAGAGCTGCGTGAGAACCAGACCGACCAGGACAGCTTGCCGCCTTACGAAATGCTCGACGATATTCTGAGTTGCCTCGTCGAGAATGAGATGCCGCTCCCGGAGATCATCGCGCGTGGCCATCCACCCGAGACGGTCAAGAGGATCGAGCGGTTGCTTTATCTCGCCGAGTACAAGCGTCGGCAGGCGGCTCCAGGTGTGAAAATCTCGAGCCGCAGCTTCGGTCGCGACCGCCGTTATCCTATCACCAACCGTTTCCGCGAGGATGCGACAGCGCCGACGCCCGCCGCGAACCAACGCGCGCCACACCTCGTGCAACCCCGCGCCGACGGCGGGGATGTTTCGTAGGACGATTTGGACCGCGCACTGGCACGACAGCGTGTTTTATCCAAACTCGAACCTCCGGCCATGGATCGCCCCATGCGCGTGCTCCGACACTATGCGGCTGCATACTTCATGATCGGAATTTCCATGGCAGCATCGGCTTTCGCCAGCGAACCCAGTTTTTTGGCCAGCGATGTCCTGAACGGGACCATTGCGAGGCCCGGCGCGTGCCCCAACGCCGGCAGGATCTGGGTCGAGATTGACGGCCGAGGAGAGTGCCTGCGCTTTTATGGCGCGATGCCGGCAGGCGCTCGCCGGTCGCCGGTCATTTTCCTCGAGGGGGATGTCGTTCAGCGGAGAGATAGAAGCGCCGCGGGCGATACCATCTGGGAGGTGCCGAGCTACTACACCCAGCTCGGCCCCGCCATCATGCAAGCCGAAGCCGAGCAGTACGCTGCGGCCACCCAGCGCGGCTTCATCAACCTAGCACGCCCGGGGATTTACGGATCGAGCGGCAATCATTTGGAACGTCGTCGCAAGAGGGAAGTCGACCTCGTGGACGCTGCGCTGGACCACCTCAAGCAGCGCTTCGGATGGAGCGTGATCTCTCTTGCCGGGCTATCGGGCGGCGGGCATCTCGTTGCCGCCATGCTCGCGCGGCGCACGGACGTCGACTGCGCCGTCATCGCCTCGGGCAACGTTGCGGTCCGTCAGCGGCTACGGGAATGGAACCTAGCGGCCGACGTGACAGGATTTACCGATTTCATCGATCCGATCGACGGCGTGAGCGAAGTTACCCGCCATCCGCCCCGCTCCCTTATCGTATTGACAGACGCCCTCGATAAGGTGGTTTCGGCATCGTCCCAGGCAGCGTACGTCACAGCCCTCCGGAATGCGGGGGCAAACGTCGAGCAACGCTTCGTGGCCGCCCGAGACCCAGGGCATCACCTCCTTCGTGCCCCTGCCATCATCGCAGCGCTGGCGTGTCCGTGAATTCTCTGTTTGATAGGCCCATGACCGTATCCGTCCGCTTCGCGCCGAGCCCGACCGGGCGCCTGCACATCGGCAATATCCGCACCGCGGTGCTGAACTGGCTGTTCGCGCGCCGCAACGGCGGCAATTTCATGCTGCGCCTCGACGATACCGACCGCTCACGCTCGACGGAGGAATTCGCCGACGCCATCCGCGCCGACCTCACCTGGCTCGGCCTCGTGTGGGATCGCGAGGCGCGCCAGTCCGATCGCATGGCGCGCTACGACGAGATTGCCGAGACGCTCAAGCGCGCGGGCCGGCTCTATCCGTGCTTCGAGAGCGAGGATGAGTTGGACCGCCGCCGCGCCCGCCAGCGCGCGCGTGGCCTGCCACCGATCTATGACCGCACGGCACTGAAGTTGAAGCCTGATGAGATCGCCCAGCGCATCGCGGCCGGCGAAAAGCCCCACTGGAGGCTCTTTCTCACCAACACCGAAGCGTCGCGAGGTCTGGCGCCGCAGCCGACGCTGGTCTCCTGGCCGGACGTCGTGCGCGGCGAGCAGACCGTCGACATCGGATCGCTGTCCGATCCGGTGCTGATCCGCGCCGATGGCACGCCGCTCTATACGTTCACTAGTGTCGTCGACGATATCGATTTCGCTATTACCCACATCGTCCGCGGCGAGGATCACGTCACCAATTCGGCGGTGCAGATCCAGCTTTTCGAGGCGCTCGGTGCAACGCCGCCGCTGTTCGCTCATCACAGCCTGCTGATCGGTGTCGACGGGCAGGCGTTGTCGAAACGGCTCGGCGATCTTTCGGTCGACAGCCTGCGCGCGGACGGACTGGAGCCACTCGCGATCGATTGCCATGCGGCCTTGCTCGGCACATCGGAGGCGGTCGCGCCCTATCCGACGCTTGACGCGCTGGCGGCGCACGTCGACCTCACGAAACTTTCGCGCGCGCCCGGCCGCTTCGATGTCGAGGAGTTGCGCAGCCTCAACGCCAAGCTGCTGCACATGCTGCCCTTCGATGCCGTCGCGCCGCGTCTCGCGGCCGCCGGCATCACCACCACTTCCGAGCTGTGGGACGCCGTGCGCGGCAACATCACGACACTCGGCGACGTGCGCACATGGATCGACGTTGTCGACGGTCCGCTCGCGCCGCACATCGAGGACGCCGCAACCTGCACCACTGCCGCCGACCTGCTACCGCCAGAGCCGTGGACTGCCGACACCTGGACTCAAGGGCAAAGCGCTGTTCCATCCCTTGCGGCTGGCGCTCACCGGGCGCGAGGCCGGACCCGAAATGCGCGCGCTGCTGCCGCTGATCGGTCGCGCCCGCGCCGAAGCGCGCCTCAACGGGCAGACGGCGTAACGCGCGGCGTTGGGATTATTTGCCGAACAATAGGACGCGCGGTCGCGCAGTACCGCAGGCGATAGCGTCAGGGTCGCGACTACCGGCATCGACGGCGTCGCCCGATACGATCGGCGCCCGCGCTGTCGCTCCCTCACGTTTGCGCATGAGGAACATCGGCTCGTCGAACGGCGCCTCCGGGAGATCGGCGCCATGAGCCGCGATATCGTAGCCGAAGCGGAGCATGAACGGGACCGAGACAGGCGCCACCGTCGCCGTGAACGCCACGCAGCCAGCGTCACGCGCCCGGCTTTCGGCATGTGCCAGGAGAGCTGATCCGATCCCCATGAATGCGAACATCGGGCGGACAAACAGTCCCTCGATCGTAGCGACGGCGGCACGGTCGTCGACTCGCCGCCAGCCAGCCGTGCCGACCAATTCGCCATCGAGCCAGGCGCCGATCAGATCGCAATCGCGTAACCGATCGACGTAGCCAGGGTCGTCCAACGCCGCCAGGAAGGCCGAGATCGTTTCCGGTGTCAGATGAGGCCCGAGGATCGTGCGGAACGCCTTGCCGTGGACGTAGCGGACGTTCGACCAATCATCAATTCCGATCGGTCGGATGCGCAGGAGCTCCGGGAGCCTTGAACCACTATCCCGCGGCTCAATGCCGTCGGCAGTCATGAAGTCACGCATCACGGCACCCGGTACGCAGGAACAATTAAGTCGACGCATTTGCCGACGGAGTGCGACAGTGTTTCTGTCATTCGTTGTAGCGTAGGCGGACGACAGCGCGTTCCGCAACGCTGGGTTGGCGCTAAACCTCTGTCAGATCATGATTTGGGCGTCGGTGGTGCCGAGCGGGCACAGGCTAATGCGGCGTTCCGCTTTTAGCGGCGTGGGGTGGCCGCCACTGCCGGCGCGGCGCGTTGCTGCAGCGGCGCCTCGGCCTTCCGTTCACCAGGTACGTCGGTCGACGGCTTGTATTCGGCCTGCTTGCACGAGCAGTCCCTCACGTATTCCTTCCGATGCCGGAAGGCATTGCGCAAACTGGTGTACGGCTTCTGGTCGGTCACCGACACCATCTGCTCGACGGCACCGCCGGGGTTCTGGTGATAGTAGAGTTCAGTCGGCGCCGCGCACTTCGAATGACAGACTTCGGAGTCACGCGGGAAATGGTTCGGCAGCGTCGCGAAGCTGACCGGGAAATAGTAGCCGTCGCAAAGCCGCACACACAGCGTCCGATAGGTCGCATAGGGCAGCGCGCCAAACTGGTTGGTCGGCGGACGTGCACCGGGCCCGCTGTCCTCGTCCTGCCAAAGCGAGCTGAACGGATTTGAATCGCCGCGACGCCGCGCTTCCTGTTGGTAGGACGCCCCGCAGTTGTTGCGCGCCAGTTCGCGGATGATCTCATCCTGCATCGACCGCGTCCCCTGGCCGCCCATGATCTGCTGGCGCTGGATATCGAGTTCGCTGAGCCGACGCCGCAGATCCTCGGTCCGGCTGGCCATATCCACACATTGGCGCGTGCGCCGCAGCGTCCGCGAGAACAACCAAGTCTCGAAGCAATCGCTGCGATCGAGCTGCGCGGTCGCGGTGCGGAGATCGCGGTCGAGTTGGCGCATCTCGCCCTCGATCCGCGGCAGCGCGTCGCGACCCTGATTGCCGCGCTGGCCCTCGACCACGAGCCGTTGTTCCAGTTGCAGGCAAATGTTGTTGCCGGCTTGCGGCGCGCCATCGGGCGGGCGCGTCTGAGCGCCCCAGGGTGCGGCTGGCTGCGGTCCACGATACACGGGCTCGCGCGGCTCCGGCGGCCGCGGCGGGCGACGATCATCCGACGACCACGGCCACCAGCCGCTTTGCGCCCATGCCGAGGGCGCGATCTCGCCGCCGGGCAACGCAAATGCCCCGGCGACGGCCACTGTGGCCATCCCGACGGCAAACGCTCCCGCGCGAAGTTTGCGCCAGCCCGACATTCCAAGCCTCTGATTGCGCTTCAAGTGTGCCGCGATACCCACAGGGCGGATCGCGCCCACTATTCGACTCACAATGATGATGCTCAACTAGGCCGTCAATGCGGAACAATTGCGGCACGTGCCGCCGTACACAGCCGCGGCAGAATCGCCAACGATGAGGCTTCTCTTTAGGGTGCGACCCGGGGATTGCGAGGCGCCGGATGGACTATTTCATCGCCATCGACGTGGAGACGGCCAACCGGGACCGCGGCTCGATCTGCCAGATCGGTCTCGTCTGCTTCAATGGCGACGGCATCGAGTGGCAATGGTCTACCCTGGTCAATCCTGAATGCGAGTTTGAACCGCACAACATTCGGATCCACCGGATCACGCCGCAACACGTGTTGGACGCGCCGAAATGGCCGGCTGTGTTCGAGTGCATCGAGGCATCGCTCGGCGGGCAAGTCATTGCGAGCCACACAAATTTCGACGAGTACGCGCTCATGGAGGCGTGCCAGCGCTATGGTTTGACGCCGCTTCGCTCGCAGTGGATCGACAGTCACGCGCTCGCGCGGCGCACCTGGCCTGAGTTCCGTCGTCACGGGTTGGCCGAGCTTTGCGCCGCCTTCGAAATTGAGCTCAATCACCATGACGCCCTGAGCGATGCGATGGCCTGTGGGCGCATCGTGAAATTATGCCGTGCAGGCGCATCCATGAGCCCCGCGGAAATAGAGCGGCGAGCACTTGCGATTGCCAACGCCCAGCCGCGCCGCGCTTCCAGCTTCAAGCTGGCTGCCCATCAAGATGACATTGCGGCCGCGGGTTCTCCAGACGGACCACTAAGCGGGCACGTCGTGGTGCTTTCAGGTGAATTCGACGGCGGCAAGGGACCTCTGGCTGCATTCGCCGCGTCGGCAGGATGCCGTGTCGACCTCGGCTTTGCCAAAACCAGAACAACCATTCTCGTGGTCGGCCGCCGCGACCAGGAGGCTTGGGGTCACGCCAAGAGCGGCAAACACCAGCGCGCCGAAGCGGCCATCGCCGAAGGGCGCGACATTCGGATACTGACGGAAGTGGAATTTCGTCGCCTCGTTGATTACGCTGTCTCTTCGGCACCCGTACGAGCCACGGTTTAACCACCCTACGCTCTGCTGCTCACCAACCCTGGTCCACGAGAGAAACCGTACATGACGTCGAAGCGCGTTGAAGACGCCGCCGCCTTCCTGGCCGCCGCACGTCGCGAAGGCCGTGTGATCGAAGCGCTGCCCGAAGCGATCCGGCCACAATCGCTGGCCGAGGGCTACGAGGTGCAGAGCGCTTTTCGCGGGATCTGGCCGGATACCGTCGCCGGCTGGAAGATCGGCGCCACCGCTGTCCCGACGATGGACAAGTTCGGCGTCAAGGAACCGATGTACGGGCCGTTTTTTGCGCGCAACGTGTACACCAGTGCAACGAAACCGGCGGCGCCGACGCGTCATGCCATGACGCTTGAAAGCGAATTTGCCTACCGACTTGGTCGCGACCTGCCGGCGCGAGCGATGCCGTATGACCGCGAGGAAATCGTCGCGGCGATCGATGCGATCATGCCGGCGTTCGAAATCGTCGGCACGAGGTACACGCAGGTGCCGTTCCATGACGCCGGCTCGGTCGTAGCGGACTGTATGCTGAATGCTGCGATGGTGCTCGGCACGCCAACAACCGAGTGGCGAGACCTCGACATCCCGCGCCATCCGGTACGCCTCACGATCGATGGCACCCTGGCCGGCGAAGGGAGCGGCGCCGATCCACTCGGCGATCCGCGCAAGGTGCTCGACTGGGTCATCAATACGCTCAGCACTGCCGGGATTGGGCTGAAGCGGGGGGAGATTCTGTCGACGGGTACTTGCACCGGCATGGTGCCCCTCAAACCCGGCCAGACCGCGATCGCGGATTTCGGAGCGCTCGGCCGGGTCGAGATCTGTTTCACGTGAGACGGGCGCCTTCGGCTTAGGCCATGCGGGAGCGGGGCACCGCCGCGCCGCCAAGGCCATTCCATGTCCCGCCGCCGGCATGTTACGCCTGATCCCAACGCAATCGACGCGGGTCCGTCGCTGACGAGACGCGCCATATCGGAACGAGGAACGCTTGCCATGACTGACACGCTGAGGGGCGCCGACATCGTCGCGCGCACGCTGGAGAACCTGGGAACGACCAAGGTTTTCACGCTTTCCGGCAACCACATCATGTCGATCTTCGACGCGGCGCTGGAAACCAAGCTCGAGTTGATCCACGTCCGCCACGAGGCCGCGACAGTGCACATGGCGGACGCGTGGGGCCGCCTCTCGGGCGAGCCCGGCGTCGCGATGGTGACGGGTGGGCCGGGGCACGCCAACGCGGTGGGCGCGCTCTACACCGCACTCGCCAACGAGTCGCCGATGGTGCTGCTGTCGGGCCATGCCGCCACCGACGAGCTTGGCCGCGGCGGCTTCCAGGAAATCGCGCAGGCCGATCTCGCGCGCCCGGTCGCCAAGGCATCGTGGACGTCGACGTCGGCCGCGAACCTCGGCGAGGACGTCGCCAAAGCGTTCGAGATCGCCCGCTCGGGCCGGCCGGGTCCCGTGCACCTGAGCCTGCCATCGGACCTGCTCGATGAAGACGTCGAGGTCTCGCGGGCTGCGATTCCGTCGGCTGTGGCGGCGAATGCGACGGCGCTTCCCGATGCGCTCGCCGACGCCGTACTCGAAGCACTGGCGAAGGCGCGGGCGCCTTTGATCATTGGCGCGCCTCACCTTTCGGGCCCGCACGGCCGGCCGCTGCTCGCGGAACTCGAGAAGGCGGTTCAGGTCCCCGTCGTGCTGATGGAAAGTCCGCGCGGCATCAATGACGCCACGCTCGGCGCGTTCTCGACGCTGCTCAAGGAAACCGATCTGATCGTGCTGCTGGGCAAGCCCCTCGACTTCACGCTGAAGTGGGCCAAGCCGCCAGTCGTCGCGAACACCTGCCGTGTGATCAGCATCGATCCGGAGCCGGCGCTGCTTGCGCGCGCGCGCAAGGAATTGGGTGAGCGCCTCGCATTCGGCGTGCTTGCTGATGCCAGGGCCGCCGCCCAGACCCTGATCGCGCGTGCCGGCAAGCGCGAGGCGCGCCCCGCCGCCTGGCTCGGTCAGGCGCGGCGTCTGCTCGATGGCCGCCCCGAGAACTGGTCGACGCTGAAAGGCAAGAATGGTCGATTGCACGCCGCTGAAGTGTTCACCGCATTGAAGCCGATCGTCGAGCGCGATCCCAAGACCGTGCTTCTCTGCGATGGCGGTGAGTTCGCGCAGTGGGCGCAGAGCTTGATCGCTCCGCCGCGCCGGATCGTCAACGGCGTCGCTGGTTCTATCGGCGCGGGTATCCCGTTCGCCATCGCCGCCCGCGCCTGGGAGACGAAAGCGCCGATCATCTCGGTCATGGGCGATGGCACCTTCGGTTTCCACATGTCCGAATTCGACACCGCGGTGCGGCACAACCTGCCGTTCATTGCCATCGTCGGCAACGATGCCTGCTGGAACGCCGAGAGCCAAATTCAGCTTCGCGACTACGGCGCCCAACGGATGCACGGCTGCGCACTACTGCCGACGCGCTATGACCAGGTCGTCACGGCGCTCGGCGGATACGGCGAGATGATCGACGACGTGGCAGCGCTGCCGGCGGCGATCGAACGCGCGATCGCGTCGGGCAAGCCGGCCTGCGTCAACATCATGATCGAGTCGATCGCGTCGCCGATCATCAAGTAGAAGCCGGGTCGGCATAACCTGCGCGGCGATGACAGGGAGCCGTCGATGTCCTTCACCACCCATCCGATCCTGCTGGGCGTAGGGCTGGCGCTGATCGTCGTCGGTTTCCTCATGTGGCGCATCGCGGGCCGCTGGGACCTCAAGGGCCAGGCGGTGGAATCCGCGCTGAAGTCGGCATGGCACCGCCGCGTGGTGGTCAGCGAGGATCTCAGCGATACCTATCGCGACGTTCGCGACGCGCCGACGCACATGAGCCGCGCCGGCAAGGTCGCCGGCCACGCGGCGCGCCATGTCGCGGCGCAGGCCCTATCGATAGCCTCACTGGCCGCGTTCGCGATCGGGGTGGCGCTCACGGCGCTGGCGGTGTTCTGGAAATGACTCAGGCAGCCGTCAGACGAGCCATGGTGGCTTCGTCGATCTCAAAGTTCGCGAAAACCGCTTGGACGTCGTCGTCGTCTTCGAGAGCGGCGATCAACTTGAGGATGGTGCCGGCGTTGTCCTCGTCGAGTGGCGCCGTTGTCACCGGTTTCCAGACCGCCTTGACCGATTGCGCCGCGCCGAGGGTCGCATCGAGCGCCGACGCGACCGATCCCATGTCCTCAAAGGCGCAGACGATGGCGTGTCCACTGTCGTCGGAGACCACGTCATCGGCACCAGCCTCAATTGCCGCCTCGAGTACCGCATCGGCCGAGCCTGCCGCCGCCGCATAGGTGATCTCACCGACCCGGCTGAACATGTGCGACACCGCACCCGTGGCACCGAGATTGCCGGAATACTTGGTAAACACGGCACGGACCGCACCGCCCGTGCGGTTGCGGTTATCGGTCAGCGCCTCGACGATGATGGCGACCCCGCCCGGGCCGTAGCCCTCGTAGCGGATCTCGTCGTAGTTCTCGACATCGCCGCCTTGAGCCTTCTTGATCGCCCGTTCGACGTTGTCCTTCGGCATGTTTTCGGCGCGCGCGTTCTGTATGGCGAGGCGCAGACGCGCATTCATCTCCGGGTCGGACAACCCCGCCCGAGCCGCCACGGTGATCTCTCGAGCGAGCTTGGCGAATAGCTTTGCGCGGGCAGCGTCCTGCTTGCCCTTGCGATGCATGATGTTCTTGAATTGGGAATGGCCAGCCATGCGGGTCCGTCAGATTTGAGTCAACCGGCGCTCGGAGGGCCGCTTGCGCGCAGGCTGATACGCCTGCAGCATTTGGTTGTACCTGCGTTTCCCGGCGGCGCAGGGGCCGTCCGAGCTCGCATCGACGCTGCCGCAACGCCGTGTCTTGACGCCGCAGGGCCGATCGGCGGGGTTATACGCTTCACCTCGTGCAAAATCCACCGATTGTCGCTATATGTGGAGCCGATTGGGCACTGCGGAGAAGCAAACCATCCGTCCGGCCGCGCGGCGTCCCTTTGCCACCGACCCGACCAACGACCAAGCCTGCGTGGGATCCGTCCGACGTCGGGTACGCGGGTTCGTGTCACAGGGTGGGCATCGCAACGACGGAGCCATTCGAACGTAGGAGCGGTCGACCAAGGCGCGGACAACCATGTCGGCGGTGGTTGGCTTCTCGATAGACGGAGCGACAGGTGAACGAGACTCGGGCCGTGCCTTTGGCGAGTCCAACGATAGCCGAGCCGATTGAGACACGGGGCAAGACGGGTCTGCTGTCGGTCGTCGTCCCAGTCTACAATGAAGAACGTGGGCTGACGCGGCTCGTCGATCGCCTCACCTCCGCCCTCGAGCGCTTGAACCGTCCATGGGAAGTGGTGTTTGTCGACGACGGTTCGAGCGACGGGACTTCATCGGTGCTCGCGCTCGTGAATGCCCGCGAACCGCGCTGCAAAGCCATCGTCTTCAGTCGCAACTTCGGTAAGGAAATCGCGGTCGCGGCAGGCCTGCGCTACGTGGGCGGTGATTGCGCCGTTGTCATGGACGGCGATCTCCAGCACCCGCCCGAGGCCATCACGACGTTCCTGCGGTTCTGGGAGCAAGGCTATGACGTCGTCTACGGCCAGCGCTCGGACCGGGTCACCGACACCACCATGCACCGGCTATCCTCGCGCATATTCTACTGGGTTTTCACCTGGATAAGCCGCACGTCGCTCCCGCGCGATGCTGGCGACTTTCGTCTTATCGACCGCAAGGTCGTCAACGTCCTCAACCGCATGGACGAACGGTCGCGCTTCAACAAGGGCCTGTTCGCTTGGGTCGGCTTCCGGTCGATCGGGGTGCCGTTCCAGGTCGAGGAACGCGAGAGCGGCGTGTCACGCTGGCGGCCCCGCCAACTCCTCCGCTTCGCCATCGACGGTGTCGTGTCGTTCTCCACCATTCCGCTGCGCGTGTGGTCGTATCTCGGCCTCGCAGTCTCGGCGTTCGCCTTCGTTTTCGCGCTCTTCATCCTCATCGAGACGCTGCTCCGCGGCACCACAGCGCCGGGCTTCCCGACACTGATCATCTCGGTGATGTTTTTCGCCGGTGTGCAGCTCATATCGCTCGGCGTCATCGGCGAGTATCTCGGACGTGTCTATGAAGAAGTGAAGGGGCGTCCCCTCTTCGTCGTCTCGCGCGAGATCGGTCTCGGCGGCGAAGTGCCGCGCGCGCCAGCCACTGGCAGCGATCCGGCGACGCCATGAACTCGGCGCCCCTGAGAAGCAACAGGTCAGCGACCGATCCGGCGCGGGACCTTCCGCCGCTGCGCCACTGGGGTGGGTTCCTGCTGTCGGGCCTGATTGCTCTGAGCTGCGATGCAGCCGTCCTGCAGCTCGGCATCCTGGTCTTTGGCCTGCATCCGCTAGCCGCACGCCTCATCGGCATATCGATCGCCATGGTCGCCGGCTGGCTCGCCCATCGACGATTAACCTTTTCGCTCACTACGCCACCGACCCTTGGCGAGTTCACGCGGTATTCCGCCATCGCGTGGACGACCGCTGCGCTCAATTATGCTGCTTTTGCTGCGGTGCTTTATTTTTGGCCCGCCGCCCATCCGCTGCTGGCCCTCGCGGTCGCGTCAATTGTCGCCACATTTTTCGCATACATCGGAATGCGTTACGGCGCCTTCCGGGGAAGCCATTAGTTGGCTCTTCGGCGGCAATCAGAGGACGCAAAAAAAGAATGGCCCATCGCACAAGCGGAAGGTTCATTGGCGAGATGACGGGATCTGAATTATTCATTGACCGTTCAGCCGGAATGACATTCCATTGTCACCGAACCTGGGGCATTTGTCGCGGTCGCAAGCCGCCGTCTGAAATAGACCGGCATTCGGCAGAGCGATTGAGTGCGTCTGGGTGCCGTCCGGCGGCACGTCTCAATCCAACTTGAAGGGAACGAGGAACCGTAGCAGGACTACGAACGTTATTTGGTGCGATGGCGTGAGCGCTTGGAAATGCGTCTGGAGGCGCAAATATGAAGTCTAATGCGGTTAAGTCCTACGCGCTTGAACTCGATTGGTCGGCGCAGACCATACTTCCGATCGAGTTTCGTGGGAAGGAGCTGAACCTGGAGGCGCGAGCCTATCAGGGTCACGATCCCCACAATCAAGCGTTTGTCCTGATCCACAGGGCGAACCAGGCAAATAGCGAATTGCCGGTCGTACGTGTACACAGCGGTTGCATAACCGGTGACATATTCCATTCCCTCAAATGCGACTGCTATCCTCAATTGCAGGCCGCACTCGAGAGAATTACGACATCCCCGTTGGGGGTGCTGATTTACCTGCCCTATCACGAAGGCCGCGGTATCGGGATCGTCAACAAGATCCGTGCCTATGCCCTTCAGGATCAAGGGTACGACACCGTTGACGCCAACGTCGCTGTTGGAGCGCCGATCGAAGCCCGCACCTATGATCTCGCGGCGCACATCCTGTTCGATCTCGGCCTGCCGGATATCCGGCTGCTCACCAACAACCCGGCGAAAGTCGACGCACTGCGTGCCGAAGGAATCAATGTGATCGAGCGGTTGCCGGTCGTGTGCACTCCGAATGCGCACAACGTCCGCTATCTCGAGACCAAGAAAGCCCGCATGGCGCACGCCCTCTAGGGTCGTGCTGCTCGGGTCGGCAGAGCGATAGACATCTTGAGCGAGGCATCGTCGATCCGATGTCTCGCTCTTTTATTTGTCAGCAGGGATTCAGCGGGTCGACTCGAGCGTCTCGACGACGAGGTTGGTGTTCGTGTAGACGCAAATATCGGCAGCGATAGCCATCGCCTTGCGCGCGATCGCTTCGGCATCCAGGTCGGTGTCCAGCAGCGCGCGCGCGGCCGCCAACGCATAATTTCCGCCGGAGCCGATACCCATCACATCCTGCTCGGGTTCGAGCACGTCGCCGGTTCCGGTCAGCACAAGGGTGCGCTCGCGGTCGGCGACCAGCATCATCGCCTCGAGACGGCGCAGGAATCGATCGGTTCGCCAGTCCTTCGCGAGTTCGACGCAAGCGCGCGTCAACTGCCCCGGATATTGCTCGAGCTTGGCTTCGAGCCGCTCAAACAGTGTGAAGGCGTCGGCAGTGGCGCCGGCAAAACCGCCGATCACGTCACCCTTGCCGAGCGCGCGCACCTTCCGCGCATTGGACTTGATCACCGTCGACCCCAGGCTGACCTGCCCATCGCCGGCAACAACGACGCGCCCCTTCTTGCGCAACGTCAGGATGGTCGTAGCGTGCCAGGTTTCCATGCGATTTCCTTGGACTCGAGTAGCGCCTCAAGCATATTGCCCCATGCCGGAGGTATGGGGACCGCCCGCGCGCAAATCAAGCGCGCGCTTGCCATCGGCCCGCCGAAACGCGAAATTCATGCCTGCCGGGCGCGCCGTTTCTGTCGTAAGTGCGCCGTTCCGTGGAGATCACATGCCGAGCGACGGCTCGCCGAAAATCCCAAGCGGTAGCTCATCGAAGCCCAGGTCCACCCCTCGTCCCGGTCCGGATCCCCACGCCGAAATCCGCAACGACGCGAAGACCGTGAATATTGCACTGCAGGGCGGCGGTGCGCATGGCGCCTTTGCATGGGGCGTTCTCGACTATCTGCTCGAGGATGGGCGGCTCGACATTTACGGAATCTCCGGCGCCAGCGCGGGCGCAATGAACGCGGTAGTGCTTGCACATGGCGTCAGCACCGGAGGTCGCGACGGCGGCCGTGCGGCGCTCGAAGGGTTCTGGCAACGCGTCTCGGAAGCCGGCAACTATCCAGGCGGCGCACCCTTGCAAGGCGACATCCCGCTCGAGTTTCTCAGCATGGAGAACGCGCCGGTTTTCGCGTTTTTCGACATGATGACGCGGCTCTGGTCGCCTTACCAATTCAATCCGCTGAACTTCAACCCGCTACGGTCCATCCTCGAAGCATGCGTAGACTTTCCCCGACTGCGCTCCTGCCCGCGCACCCACCTGCATCTCACTGCGACCAACGTCCGCTCGGGCAAGGTGCGCGTGTTCGGCACGGCCGAAGTGTCGCCCGACGTCGTGATGGCGTCGGCCTGTCTGCCGCTCGTGTTCCAGGCCGTCGAGATCGACGGCGAAGCGTACTGGGACGGCGGCTTCATGGGCAATCCGGCGATTTTTCCGCTGATCTATGACAGTCCGTCGCGCGATGTCGTCGTCGTGCACGTGAATCCCCTCGTCCGCGAGGAGATCCCGCGTACTGCCACCGAGATCCAGAACCGGATCAACGAAATCAGCTTCAATTCATCATTGATGCGCGAGATGCGCGCGATCGCCTTCGTCACGCGCCTGATCGACGAGGGCAAGGTATCTGATCACGCAATGAAGCGGATGCTGATCCACTCGATCGCCGCCGACGACGTCATGCAGACGCTCAGCGTCGTCTCCAAAATGAACACGAACTGGGAATTCCTCACCCGGCTGCGCGATGTCGGGCGCGAGCGCGCGGCGCTGTGGTTGAACGACTCGTTCGACAAGATCGGCGTCGACTCCACGGCCGATCTCGACGCCTACCTCTGAGCGAGCGAGGTTCGGGCAGGCGCGACGCCCTTACTCTTTCAATTCCGCGAGAAATCCGTCGAGCAGCGCGTTGACTTCGGCCGCCCGCTCGATCTGGGGGAAGTGCCCGACCCCCGGTATGATCTCGATGCGGGCGCCGGGCACCAGCCTCTTTATGTCGTCGAGATAGGGCGACGTCTGGCCCGCCACCATCGGCCCGCGCTCGCCCGCCGCTGTCGTCGTCGTGGTCTGGATCGCCAGTAGCGGCACGCGCACGCTGCCGAAAGCGGTGTCGAAGTGCTCGGAGTCCCACCGTCCGATATTGGGGAAGAGCTTGCCGGCGATCGCCTCCGGCCTCGCCAAAGCCCGATCGATGATCGGTTGCGAGATGGCCGGGTCGACACCGGGCAGGAACATTTGCGCAAAGAGCGGCTGTACGAACGCCCGGTAGCCGATCTCGGCAACGCGCTTGTGGCGATCCAGGTAAATGGTGCTGCCTGCCGGCCCGAGCCGGCTGCCGTCGACCAGTACCAGCCCCGCGACGCGTGCCCGCGCCTCGGTCATGGCATGCGTGACCACCCGGCAGCCCATGCTGTGCCCGACTAGGATCGCGCGCTCGATGTCGAGTTCCGCGAGCAGTGCCGCGACGTCCCGGCCATGGGTCTCGATCCGCTCGTGAGCGGAAGTGCCCGGCGTTGTGCCGTGGCCGCCGAGGTCGAGCGCCACCGTCTCGAACCGACCACGCAGGTGGGCCACCTGGCGATCCCAATCGCTCCGCGCGCAGCCGAAGCCGTGCACGAAGACGACCGTCGGTTTCCCCCGTCCTTCGCGGGTATGGTCGAGAACTGTCATGGGCGTTTCCTCCGTCGCGGGCAAAAGACGCCCGTCTTGGTTGCATGGCCAGCCGAACTCTCGCGCGAAGGCGCTCACCGCGTCAATGACACGCCATTTCGCACCCCGAACACCCCCGATTTCGAGTCACACACAGCGCCGAACACGGATCGCTCAGCTTCGGGTTGTCGAGCCCGCCCGAATCAGCGCATCTGATCAAAAGAATCATCAGGCGACCAATCGGGAAGGTACGCGATGAACGTCATGACTCCGGCCGTAGACAAAGCTCCCCTCGACATCGGTTCGATCGCGAGCGCCACTTCGGAAGCCTGTATTTCCACACGCGTGCGGCAGCTTTCGCGCATCGTCACGCGCGTTTATGACGACGCGCTGCGCCCCCACAAGATCACGGCGAGCCAGTTCACGCTGCTCACCCAACTCGCCAACCAGGACGGCATCACAGCCGCCGAGATCGGCAGCACCCTGGACATCGAGAAATCGACTTTGTCGCGCAATCTGAAGCGCTTGCTGGCGCTCGGCCATATCAAGATGGATCCGCCCGCGGGCCGTCGCGGCCGCGGCCTCCATCTGACACCGGGCGGCAAGGTAGTCATCCAGGATGCCTTCCCGCTTTGGCAGTCCGCGCAAAAGCGTGCCATCGAAGTGATGGGCCTCGAAAGCCGCCGCACGCTGGATGACCTACTCTCCCAGGCGGAGCGGCTGGTCGTGCCGTGATATCGCCATCAGTGAACTGAAATTCGAGGGCCGGCGTGTCATCCACGCCGGCCTTTGCTTTATACCGCCGCCGTTACCAGGATCTCGACGAGATCCTTGTCCGCCAACGCCACGCCGATGCAGGCGCGCTGCGGCGCGTTGGCCTTGTCGACCCACTCGTCCCAGGCGCGATCCATCTCCGGCTTCTTGCTCATGTCCGTGATGTAGACGGTGGTGCGCAAGATCCGCGACTTGCTGGTGCCCGCTTCGGCCAGCGTCGCGTCGATCTGCGCGAGCGCGTCCTTCGTCTGCGCATAGAGTGCGCCGGATTGCCATGGGCTACAGCGCGACTGCGCGCCGGGTTCGTGCCAGCGTAGCGTTTGATCATGGGCCTGTTCCTTCGGATTGAAGTTGGACGCGGGAAGGCGTGCTGCAGTGTCCGCCGCGCCCGATACGTTGGCAAGCTGAGACGGGGCCCGCCCTTGCCTGACCCGGTCGTTCGTGTTCCCATCCGCGCGGGAAATCGACCGCGGCGAGCGCACATGAACATCACCGGCGCAACCTATGACGAGCTCTATGCCGGCTTCCGCTGGAACATACCCGCGCGCTTCAACATTGCTGAGGCCATTTGCGACCGTCATGCCGCCGCCTCGCCCGACGCACCGGCGCTCATCCACGAGGACGGCGATGGCCAGATCGCTATTTGGAGCTTCGCACGGATCAAGGAAGCAGCCAACAAACTCGCCCACGCCTTGCGCGCGCTCGGCGTCACCCGCGGTTCGATCCTCGCGATCCACCTGTCACAAGCTCGGCGCCGTCGCGATGCCGCTGTTTGCGCTGTTCGGCCCGGACGCGATCCGCTTCCGGCTGGAGGACAGCGGCGCCGGCGTGCTGATCACAACCCACGACAACATCGAACGCAGCGCCGCCGGCCTGACCGATATTCCGACACTCGCGCAGATCATCTCGATCGACGGCCCCGGCCCGCTCGGCGCGAAAGGATTTTGGGAACTCGCCGCGCAAAGCTCATCACGCGACATCGCGACCGACACGTCGGCCGATGACCCTGCCTACCTCATGTACACCTCCGGCACGACCGGCAATCCGAAGGGCGTCCTTCACGCGCAGCGCGTCCTGCTCGGCCACCTGCCCGGCGTGATGGTGCCGCACAGCCTGTTCCCGCAGCCGGGCGACCGCTTCTGGACGCCGGCCGATTGGGCGTGGGCCGGCGGCGTCTTCGATGTGCTGCTGCCGTCGCTCTATTTCGGCATCCCCGTCGTCGCGCAGCGCCTCGCCAAATTCGAGCCCGAAGCCGCCTTCGCCCTGATGGCCCGCCACGGCGTGCGCAACGTCTTCATGCCCCCGACGGCGCTGCGGATGCTTCAGGCGGTCCCGAATCCACGCGCGCGCCACGACGTGCGCCTGCGCTCCCTCGCGTCCGGTGGCGAGCCCATGGGCGCCGAAATCATCGCCTGGGGTCGCGAGACGTTCGGCATCACGCTCAGCGAATTCTACGGCCAGACCGAGGTCAATCTCGTCGTCGGCAACTGCCCACCGGTGTTTCCGCCCAAGCCCGGGTCGATGGGTCGCCCGATTCCCGGCCATATCGTCGAGATCGTCGACCGCGACGGAAATATCCTCCCGACCGGCGAGCCCGGCATCGTCGCCGTGCGCCGGCCCGACCCCGTCATGTTCCTCGAATACTGGAAGCAGCCCGAAGCCACCGCCGACAAATTCCGCGGCGACTGGTGCTTGCTCGGCGACATCGCCGCCAAAGATGAGGACGGCTATTTCTGGTTCCAGGGCCGGGACAACGACATCATCAAGTCCGCCGGCTATCGGATCGGCCCCGGCGAAGTCGAGGAATGCCTGCAGAAGCACCCCGCCGTTGCCCTGGCCGGCGTCATCGGCACACCCGACCCGATGCGCGGCGAAGCGGTCACCGCGTTCATCCTCGTCGCGCCCGGCTACGTCGGCGGGCCGGACCTCGCGAGTGAAATCCAGGCCTTCGTGAAGGAACAGCTCGCGGCACACGAATATCCGCGCCACGTGCACTTCATCACGGAGATGCCGATGACCGTGACCGGCAAAATCCGCCGGCTCGATCTGCGCCAGATGGCGGCCAAACTCTGACCCGCGTCCTTTTCATCCACTTTACCGTCGCGTAACCTGTCCGGACAAAACAAGCCGACAAAGGGGAAACGCGCGATGACGAGTACGATCGTCGAGAAATTGGCCGAGTATGGCGTCGCCGAGCGGGCGCGCGAACTGCCGGCAGAGGTCCGCCATCACGCCAAGCGCGCGTTGATCGACTGGTTCGCGTCGCTGCTGCCGGGATCGATCGTCGATCCCGCCCAGGCGATGATCAAGGGGCTCGACGACGAACTTGGGCACGGTCGCGCCTACGTTTACGGCTCTGATAAGTTCGGATCGCTGCGCACCGCCGCGCTGATCAACGGCACCGCGTCGCACACTATCGAATTCGACGACATCTTCCGCGACGCGATCTACCACCCCGGCTGCCCGACGATCAGCGCCGCGCTTGCCGCCGCACAAGCGAAGGGCGCCACCGCCGCCGACCTCCTGACCGCGATCATCGTCGGCTACGAGGTCTCGACGCGCATCGGACTCGCGGTGCAACCGTCACACTACAAATATTGGCATACGACCGGCACCATCGGCACCTATGGCGCCGCCGCCGCCGTCGCCACGATCCTCAAACTCGACCGGGAACAATTCGCTCACGCTCTCGCGACATCGGCGACGATGGCGGCGGCCCTGCAGCAGGCGTTCCGCTCGGATTCAATGTCGAAGCCGCTGCACGCCGGCCACGCCGCAGAAGCCGGCGCCATGGCTGCACTCAGCGCCGAATACGGCATGACCGGCGCGCTCGATGTGCTCGAAGGCGAAGCCGGATTTGGCGCCGCCATGAGCACCACCGTCGATTGGAGCAAGGCCACGGCCGGGCTCGGCGCGCACTACAACATCACGCAGATGACCTTCAAGAACCATGGCTGCTGCGGCCACGCCTTCCCGGCCATCGACGGCGTGCTGCATCTCAAGGCCGCGCACGGCTTCGCGCCGGAAGCGATCAAGCGCATCCGCGTCGGCGGCTATCGCGCGACGCTTGAAGTTGCCGGCGTTCCGAAGGCGACGACGCCGTTCGAGGGCCGCTTCTCGACACCGTTCCTTGTCGCAAGCGCACTCGTCCATGGCAGTGTCCGGCTCAACGCCTACGAGCCCGAGCGGCTCGCCGACGCTCGCGTACAAGCGCTATCGGACAAGGTCGAATTGAAACTCGACGAGCAATGCGCCGCCGATTTCCCCAAGCGTCGCTCGGCTCGCGTGGCGATCGACCTCGCTGACGGCCGCACCGTCGAGCACTATCAGCCGACGCGCAA
>LNEA01000575.1 GCA_001464855.1 Rhizobiales bacterium Ga0077530 | reverse complement strand
GCGCGCGAAGGTGCAAAGATCGTCGTCACCGACATCGACGAGAAAGATGGTCCAGCCGTTGCCGCCGACATCGTGCGCGCGAATGGCGATGCCAGCTTCGAAAAGCACGACGTCGCGAAGGAAGCGGACTGGCAGCGGATCGTCGATGCCGCGCTCGCCGCCTACGGCCGCATTGATATCCTGATCAATAACGCCGGTATCAGCGGCTCGATCCCCGACAAACTCGATCTCGAAATGTGGGATCGACAGTTCTCGATCAACGCGCGCGGCATGTTTCTCGGCATCCGCGCAGTTGTGCCGATCATGCAGAAGCAAAAATCCGGATCGATCGTGAACATTTCATCGATCAGCGGCGTGATCGGGCAGGCGTACGTGCACATGGGCTACAACGCCGCCAAGGGCGCAGTGCGCACCATGACCAAGGCCGCAGCCGTGCAGTATGCGCCGGAGAACATCCGCATCAACTCCGTCCATCCCGGCATCATGCCGCCGATGCGAACGTCGAAGCTCACGGCCGATCCCGCCGTGCGCGAGAAGATGATCCGCGCGGTGCCCATGCGTCGCGAGGGCGGCATCGACGAGGTCGCGCACGCGAACTTGTTTCTCGCGTCGGACGATGCGTCCTACATCACCGGCGTCGAACTGATGGTGGATGGCGGTTACACCGCGCAGTAGTGACTTGTCGCGACTACACGGCCAGCGCTGGCGCTCCTGCGCACGCGCTCTTTGCGCCGCTCGTGAAACTGCCGCCGATCTTGACCGAGCAGCACGCGTGCTGCTGCTCGAACGGCCTTCCGATCGCATTGCACACACCCAGCACACCCTCGGCCGGAAATGCGATGCCATCGAGCCCCGCCATCACGGCGTAGGCATCCACGATCCGCTTGTGCATGCCCGGCGGGCGCGCGCAGCCGAGCAGCACCGGCTTATCCGCGAGCCGCCGCCGTGCTGCGAGGAAAATACGGCCGACGTCGTGCGCCGACGTCGCGGTGAACATGCCAGCCCGCGTATAGAACGGCATGACCACGACCAGTACGAGGCTGTGAATGCCCTGGCGCGCGCAGATGTCGAGCGCGTTGGCCTCGCCGAGCAATCGACCGTAATGCAGGCCGATGACGATGTGCGGCACCACCTCCATGCGTGTCGCGCACAGCGCCGCGAGTGTCGCCTCGAAATCGTCGACCGAGCGCTCCAAATGATAAACGTCGCGAATCGTCTCCTGCGCGCCAATCACATCCATCATCGCGGTGTCGACGCCGGCACTCTCCATCAACCGTGCGCGACGTTCGTCCAACAGCGCCGAATGGATCGCGATCTTGAGATGCGGGAAGTCGCGTTTCAGTCGCTCGATGACGGGATAGTATTTCTCGTACTTGATCTCGTTGCGCCGGTTCGAGCCGCCTGACAGCAGGAAGCCTTGCAGATCCTGCAGCAGCACCAG
>LNEA01000574.1 GCA_001464855.1 Rhizobiales bacterium Ga0077530 | reverse complement strand
GACAAATTCGAGCCGGTTTCGACATGGGCGCTGGCCACCAAGCCGGTGCCGGCGGAGGCGTTTTGGCCGGGCCGCTGCCTGATCTGGGAGGCCGCCGATCCGTACCTTTACATGCGCGCGACCTGGGACAACCGCATCGTCGTTGGCGGCGAGGATTCCAAGCTCAACAGTCCCGACCGCCGCGATGCTGCAACACCCGTCAAGACCGAACGTCTGATGGCAAAACTTCGCGAGCTGCTGCCGGGGCGTCGCCTGACAGCCGACTACGCCTGGTCCGGCGCTTTCGCCGACAGTCCGACCGGGCTTCCCTACATCGCCGACGTTCCCGGCCACCGCAACTGCATGGCGGTTCTCGGCTGCGGCGGCAACGGCATCACGTTCAGCGTTATCGCGGCCTCCATCGCCCGCGCCTGGGCGGACGGCAAGACAGACCCGGACGCAACGCTGTTCAGGTAGCGGCGCTCCCGGCATCCCCGACTCCTGCTATAGTGCCCACCATGGACTGGACCGACGAGGGCATCATCCTGGGCGTGCGGCCACACGGCGAAACGGCGAGCGTCGTTGAGCTGTTGACCCGCGCGCACGGCCGCCATCTCGGCCTCGTGCACGGCGGTCGCTCGCGAAAGATGCGGCCGATCCTGCAGGTCGGCAATCACGTCGAGGTTGCCTGGAAAGGTCGCCTCGCCGAGCATCTCGGCCACATGACGCTCGAGACGCGGCGCGCCTATGCCGCCGAGGTCATGGAAAGCGCGGTGCCGCTCGCCGCCCTCGCCACCCTCACGACGCTTGCCCGATTGCTGCCCGAGCGCGACCCGCACGCGAGCCTCTATGAGGTCAGCCTGTTCGTGCTCGGCTTTCTCGACGAGCACGACGTGTGGCCGGCGCTGCTCATCCGCTGGGAGCTGGCCCTGCTCGAAGAGCTGGGTTTCGGCCTCGATCTCACGCAATGCGCGGCGACCGGTGGCAACGATGATCTGATCTACGTCTCGCCGCGCACGGGGCGCGCGGTCTCCGCCTCGGCGGGTGAGCCCTACCGTGATCGCTTGCTGACGCTGCCCGGTTTCCTGCGCGGGCGCAGCCAGTCCATGGTGTCGGGCGACGATCTCACCGCCGGCTTCGCGTTGACCGGGCATTTCCTCGAAACGCGCGTGCTGGCGCCACGGGGCGAGGTCCTGCCTGAGGTGCGCGGCCGCTTGATCGACCTGCTCGCCCGCCAACGAAAAACCGCCGACGTCGTGCTGATGGCGCGGAACGGATAATCCTGGATCGGCGTTTCCCGACATGGTTTCTCGGCAGCCGCGACCCGTGTTGTTTACGCGGCCTCCGCTGACATGACAGGGAGTTCGCAGATGCTCAACCTCTTGCGCCGAGGACTAACCCAACTCGGAGAATGGGCTGCCACACCTGCGACGTTTCTGCTCGTCGCCGCATTTACCTGCGTGTGGTTCGCCGTCGAGCGGCACTCGCTCGATTGGCACGGCATCGCGACACTGCTGACCTTGGTTATCGCACTGCTGATCAACCGCGCCACCTACCGCGATGCCCAGGCGCTGCACGCCAAGTTGGACGAGCTTATCAAGGCGATGCCCAACGCGCGCGACCGCATGGCGGCGATCGACCGCGCGGAGCCAGAGGACATCGAACGCCACCGCAACCGCTAACCGAACAAATGTTGAACCGACGCACCTCCCGCAAAAGTGTGGCCCATTGGCGCCATCAGGCGCTATGATCCCCTGGACGTCGCTCCCCGGCCCCATCCCGGCCCTGGTAGGCGCACCCCATCCCCTCAAGAAATACCCCCAGGAGGATTCCCATGGACAAGAAAGTCATCACGCTCCTGAAGAACCAGTGCTTCATCGACGGCAAGTGGGTCGGCACACCCGAAATCCCGGTCACCAATCCGGCGACCGGCGAAGAAATCGCCAAGGTCCCCCGCCTCGGCACTGCCGAGACGAAACAAGCCATCGACGCCGCCGAAAAGGCGTTCAAGACCTGGAGCAAACTGCTCGCCAAGGAGCGCTCGGCGATCCTGCGCAAGTGGTTCGACCTGCAGATCGCGCACGCCGACGAACTCGCGCTGTTGCTGACAAGCGAGCAAGGAAAGCCGCTGGCCGAAGCGCGCGGCGAGATCATCTATGGCGCCTCCTTCACCGAGTTCTATGCCGAGGAGGCCAAGCGCATCTACGGCGAGACGATCCCGTCCTTCAAGAAGGACAGCCGGATCATCGTCATCAAGCAGGCGCTCGGAGTCATCGGCGCGATCACGCCGTGGAATTTCCCGCACGCGATGATCACGAGGAAAGTGTCGCCAGCGCTTGCCGCCGGCTGCACCGTCGTCGTCAAACCCGCAACCGAGACGCCGCTTACGGCGCTGGCGCTCGCGGAACTCGCGCGCCAGGCCGGCATCCCGCCAGGTGTGTTCAACGTCATCACCGGCAAGTCGGCTGAGATCGGCAAGGAACTGACAACCAGCCCGAAGGTGCGCGGCATCACGTTCACCGGCTCGACCGAGATCGGCAAAGTGCTGATGGAGCAGTCGGCGTCGACCGTGAAGAAGGTCGAGCTGGAGCTTGGCGGCAACGCGCCCTTCATCGTGTTTGACGACGCCGACATCGACAAGGCAATCGAAGGCGCGATGGCGTCGAAGTACCGTAACGCCGGCCAGACCTGCGTCTGCGCCAACCGACTGCTCGTGCAGGAAGGCGTCTATGACGAGTTCGTCAAAAAGCTCGCCAAAGCGGCCGCCGCGATGAAGGTCGGTGACGGCACCGAGACCGGCGTCATGCAAGGCCCGCTGATCAACAAGGCCGCGATCGAGAAGGTCGAGGAGCACATCGCCGACGC
>LNEA01000573.1 GCA_001464855.1 Rhizobiales bacterium Ga0077530 | reverse complement strand
ACCAGCCAGGACACCATCAGGCTGGTCCCGCCGATCGCCAGACCAACGAGGGCGAAGAAAGCCGGAATGCCGATGATGGTCCAGTCCAACCACGTCATCGAAGCGAATAGTGCCGGGTCGAACATGGTGCGTCTCCTGGAGGTGATGATCGCTTGCAGCCGGCGGTGTAACGCGGCAGCCGGAGACGTTCCGGCGCTAACGAGGCACTATCGAGGCGCCGGCGCGGGCGAAGGTACCTGCGAGGCATCCGGCAACGGCGCCGATGTCGGAGTATGACGCGATGTCGCTTGCGCCACGAGCCTGGACAAAAGCGGCGCCGTCGCGAGTCCCGTCACCGGTAGCCCCTGCGCCTTCTGATAGTCGACGATGGCGGCTTTGAGGACGGGGCCAAAATCGCCGTCCGCGCGGCCTGCATAGAAATTGAAGGCCGCGAGATGCTCCTGGAGCTGCCGGATCGGCGCGCCTGTCGCCAGGATCTGGGCGGATCGGAAGGATGCCACATGCTCGGCGAAAACAGCCGCATTCACCGCTGTATTGGCGACCGTTTCGGTCTGCTGGCGATGTGTGACCTGGCCTTGCTGGGTGACGACGCGCGACTGGACGTAAGTACCGACGTTGATGGCCACCACAACCGGCCCCTGCGGTCCCTCGGCGAGGATCGGCGAGCCCGATGACGCGCCGCCGGTGTCGCAGGTATGCAGGATGATCTGGTCGGGGCTTTCGAAGTCCGGGGCGATGGTCGACCACTCACTGGCGCCGAAGTCGCGCCCGGCGTGGCAGGGTCCGGAATAGGTCGGCGTCCAGGTCGGCAGGTCGCGATGATAGGCGATGTTGAAAAGTCGGCCGGCCTGGGCCATGGACAGAATGTCGACGCTCGTCGCCGGCTGCACCGGCAGACCGCCATTCCGGCAGATCGGTCGGTCGAGCCGGACCAGCGCCCAGTCGCGCGCGGCGTCGATAGGCGGTCGGACATTGAGACGGAATTCGCCGGTAAAGATGTGCTGCGCCGCCGAGTTCGTAGAGTACCCCTCGATCCGAGCGTAGTCGCGCTCGCGGTCATAGGCGCGAGCGAACAGGAAATCCGCCGGCCGCATGCGTGATCCCTGCGGCGACGTCACGGCGACGCAGTGTGCAGCCGTGGCAATCATCGCCGGGCCGACGCAAAATGCCGAACACACGCTGCGCGCCGGATTGTTGAAGAGGACGCCGATGCGCGAAGCCGTTGTCGCGAGGCGTTCCGGCAAGGCGACGCGGTCGTCTTTGCCGAACAC
>LNEA01000572.1 GCA_001464855.1 Rhizobiales bacterium Ga0077530 | reverse complement strand
TCCCCGTATCGACCAGGACATCAGCACCATCCTTTTCGCCCTGATTCCCCGGACACATTACCAAAGTTTCATGTTGCAGAAAGCTCACCGTAAGGCACACCGGCCTATGAGCGAGTGACACAATATTAGTGCGGCAGACGAGGAGAGCAGAAACATGCTAAAGCTTGCGCCGGTCAAGCCCCGGACAATTCGACGTGCCGGAGCGCTCGCAGGAGTGGCGGCTGCCGCTTCTCTGGGTATCCTTCTGGTCGTTCCGCAGGGCGGCGTTGTCGCCCAGCAGCGCACCGAAGTCCAGACGCCCTTCGGGCGCGCGCCATTGACCTTCGCCGACATCGTCGAAAAGGTGAAGCCGGCCGTCGTCAGCATTCATGCGTCGAACGGCACGGGACGGTTGGCCAAGCGTGGAGGCCCGCGTCCGGGCCCCGGAGGGCCGAATGCGCCCGGTGGTCGCGGCGTCGTGCCCGACCTTCCCGACGACCACCCGCTCAATGAATTCTTCCGCAACCTGCCGCGCGACTTCGGCGGCCGTGGTGCGCCCAACTCCCCGACCCCACGCCCGTCGCTCGCCCAGGGCTCGGGCTTCGTGATCTCCGCCGACGGCTACGTCGTCACCAACAACCACGTCATCGACGGCGCCGAAAAGATCTCCGTCAGCTTCGACCGCGACAACAAGTTCGACGCTGAGCTGATCGGCACCGATCCGCGTACCGACGTCGCGCTCCTCAAGATCAAGTCCGACAAGAAGTTCGAGTTCGTCCGCATGGCGTCCAAGGAGGCCCGCGTCGGCGACTGGGTGATCGCAGTCGGCAATCCCTTCGGATTGGGCGGCACGGTGACCGCCGGCATCGTTTCGGCCTCGGGCCGCGACATTGGCTCCGGCCCCTACGACTTCCTCCAGATCGACGCTGCCGTGAACCGCGGCAACTCCGGCGGCCCGACCTTCAACCTCGACGGTGAGGTCATCGGCGTCAATACGGCGATCTACAGCCCCTCCGGCGGCAATGTCGGCATTGCGTTCGCGATCCCGACCAAGACCGTCAACGAGGTCGTCGCTCAGCTCCGCTCGAAGGGTAGTGTCAGCCGCGGTTGGCTCGGCGTGAAGATCGAGAACATCGACGAGGACAAGGCTGCGAGCCTCGGTCTCGGCCAAGCCCGTGGCGCCTTGATCAACGAGATCACGGCCGGCGGCCCCGCGTCGTCGTCGGGCCTCAGGGCAGGCGATGCGATCACGATGGTCGAAAACACCTCAATCCGCGACAGCCGCGAACTCGCCCGCAAGATTGCCGAGTTCGCGCCAGGCACGACCGTACAAATCCAGGTCATGCGTTACGGCAAGAGTGAAGTGATCCCGGTCAAGCTTGGCACCTTCCCGTCCAATCCGGAAGTCGCCATCCAGAGCCCGCCGCAGTCCAACCGCGAGGCCACGCCGACACCGACGGTCACTGAACTGGAGCAACTCGGCATGTCGCTCACCCCCGTCACGGCGCGGGCCGGCGAGGCGGGCGACGGCGTCGCGATCTCGGACGTCAAGTCCGACTCCGACGCCGCCACCAAGGGTCTCAAGACCGGCGACGTGATCCTGGAAGTTCAGGGCGAAAAAGTTGCGACCCCGGCCGATGTCTCTGCCGGCGTGAAGAAGGCCACGGAAGGCGGGCGACGCGCAGTCCTGTTGCGCGTCAAGTCTGGCGACGTGCTTCGCTTCGTCGCCGTACAGCTCAAGGCAGGCTGAGGGTGCGATAGAGTAGCGGCCGGCCGCGACGGTGCCCCCCCGCACAATAGCGGCCAGGCCGGAAAGCAAGCGTGTCGGGCCCCCCGCCCGGCACGCTTCGATGCATTTCAAGGGGTCGGCCGGCTATGCGCGTGCTCATCGTCGAGGACAATCGCGAGACTGCCCAGTTCGTACAGCGCGGGCTGCGCGAGGCGAACCATATCGCTGAGCTGGCCTATGACGGCGAGGACGGCCTCGAAATGGCGCGTGCCGGCGATTACGACGTGCTGGTCATCGACCGTATGTTGCCGCGCCTCGACGGATTGAGCCTGATCCAGGCGCTACGCGGCGCCGGCGATCAGACGCCAGTCCTGATCCTGTCGGCGATGAGCCATGTCGACGACCGCATCAAAGGTCTGCGCGCGGGCGGCGACGACTATCTGACGAAGCCGTTTGCCCTGGCCGAACTGATCGCCCGCATCGAGGTGCTCGCGCGGCGACGTCATCCCGACGAGCAGACCACGCGCTATGTCGTCGGCGACCTCGTTCTCGACCGCCTCACGCACAAAGTCACACGCGGCTCCGAGGCGATCATCCTGCAACCGCGCGAGTTCCGCCTGCTCGAATATCTCATGCGCAACGCGGGGCAAGTCGTCACGCGCACCATGCTGCTCGAAAACGTGTGGGACTACCATTTCGACCCGCAGACCAACGTCATCGATGTGCACATCTCGCGCCTTCGGGGCAAAATCGACCGCAACTTCGATCGCCCTCTGCTGCATACCGTACGCGGCGCGGGCTACATGATGCGCGACGGTGGCGATTAGCGTGATGCTACCCGCACCGCACTTCCTTGCACCCACTGCTCAACGCCCCGCTCCTCAGCGCGCCGCGCGCCTCTGGCAGACGACCGCGTTCCGCGCGATTGCCATTGCGACGGTGGTGCTTGCCATTGCGGCCGTTCTCGTCGTGGCGATGGTCACTCGATCCGCCAACGACGCCATGAGCCGCGCAACGGTCGCAGCTCTCGACCATGAGGGTGCTGCACTGCGGCTCGCCTATGCGCAGGGCGGGCTCGATGCGTTGGTGCGCCGGATCGGCGAGCGTGTCGGCGGCGGTTCCGACTATCACTATCGTCTCAACGACGGTAACGGCGGACGGCTCGCGGGCAACCTGCGCGAAAACCCTGGTTTCGGAACGGAGTCGCGCGGTGGCGGTACATTCCGCTATCGGCCCGCCTCAGATGACCTCCGCAGCGACGCGGAAGCCAGAGTGTCGCCCAACGCCAACGGCGAACGACTGGCCGCGGCCCGCGTTTTCGCACTCACGGATCGCCTGACGCTCATTGTCGCCCGCGACGTCGAGCAGCAACGCATCTTTCTCGCGCAAACCAACCGATCTCTTGGCCTCGGCGTCGCTCTGCTCGCGCTACTCGGCCTCGGCGCCGGAATCGCGCTTGCCCGCCACATCCTCGGCCGCGTTGATACGATGACGGCAGCCAGCCGCTCGATCATGGCGGGCAACCTCGCCGAACGCTTGCCGCGCACGGGCACGAGCGATGAATTCGATCGCCTCGCTGATAGCGTCAACGCGATGCTCGATCGCATCGAGTTGCTGATGGCCGGCATGAAGGAAGTTTCCGACAACATCGCGCACGATCTGAAGACCCCGCTCAATCGTCTGCGCAACCGCGCCGAGGCCGCACTCGCGGACACGCGAGGCGGTACGGCCTGGCGTGCCGGCCTCGAACACACCATCGAAGACGCCGACGAACTGATGAAGACGTTCAACGCGCTGCTGTTGATCGCGCGCCTCGAAGCCGGTGCCGTCGACGACACGCTGGCGCCGCTGGAACTCGGCTCCATGGTCGAGGATCTTGCCGAACTCTACGCGCCCGCAGCCGAGGACGCCGGCCTCACGCTGACATGGCAACGGCAGGCCGAGGGGCCTGTCGACATTCGCGCCAACCGGCAGCTCATCGGCCAGGCGATCGCGAACCTGATCGAGAACGCCATCAAATACGCGGCTCCCAGCGCCCCGCATGACGCGAGCCCTGTGGGCGTCACCTTGACCCTGCGGATCGCCGGCAATCGCGCCGAGGTCGCCATCGCTGATCGTGGTCCGGGGATTGCCGAGGTCGATCGCGACCGCGCGATGCGCCGCTTTGTGCGCCTCGAGGCGAGCCGCACAAAGCCCGGCACCGGGCTAGGCCTCAGCCTCGTCGCCGCAGTCGCCCGGCTTCACGGCGGGGAGTTGCGCCTCGAAGACAACCGACCGGGGTTGCGCGCCGTCCTCTCCCTGCCGATGATGGGCATGGGTGTGGTGAACGTCGACGCGCGCGGCGCGGGGCCACCGGTGAAGGACGAACAGGCATGCAGGACGGCACAGGCCAAGTGAGGGCACTGTGGGAGCGGATCAGCGAAACACCGCTCGCGTTCGACGCGCGGTTCGGCGCGGACCGACTGGCCGAACTCGATGCGATCGCAGAATCCGGCGGCGTTGC
>LNEA01000571.1 GCA_001464855.1 Rhizobiales bacterium Ga0077530 | reverse complement strand
GATCCTCGATGAGGCGTTATTGCGAATAGCTCTTGGCAGAGTGCGCTGCCCATCGCAACCTGGATGAAAAGGACGGAGGAGACCGGCATGCGCGGATTAGGCGGTAAGGTTGCGATCGTAACGGGTTCGGGGAACGGCATCGGCGCGGCGATCGCCCGGCGGCTGGCGGCGGACGGTGTCAAGGTCATCGTCGCTGACATGAACGCAGAACGCGCCGCGAGCACCGTCGAGGAAATCGCCAAGGCCGGCTGCACGGCCGAGCCGTTCGCCATGGACGTACGCGCCGTCGATGCCTTCGGCCGGCTCGACATTCTCGTCGCCAACGCCGGCCTGATGGACCGCGAGCCGTTCCTCGAAATGACCGACGACCTCTGGGACCGCGTGATCGGCACCAATCTCTACGGCACGTTTATCTGCGCCCAGGCTGCGGCGCGCCAGATGGTGAAGCAGGGCAATGGCGGGCGCATCGTGACCGTCGCTTCGAACTCGGGCATCTTCGGAGGCCGTGGCCGCGCCGCCTATGGCGCCAGCAAAGCCGGCATCATCAACCTCACGCAGACGATGGCAATCGAACTCGCCGAGCACAAAATCCTCGTGAATACCGTCGCGCCGGGACCGAGCCGCACGCGCGTCAACGCCGGCGCCGAGCCGTCCGAGTACATCCGCACGCGCATGCCGCTCGCGCGCTACGGCGATCCCTCCGAGATTGCGGCCGTCGCGGCCTTCCTCGCCTCCGACGACGCGAGCTTCGTCACCGGGCACGTCTATGCCGCAGATGGCGGGTTCACGATATCAGGCATGATGGATAACTGAACGTATCGCCGCGCAATCGACCGACGCGCGGAAACAGACCAGCAAACTGGAGAATATCGATGCAGGAACGCAATCTCGGCCCCTCGGGCCTGCGTGTGTCGAAAGTCGGCCTCGGCTGCAACAATTTCGGCGGCCGTCTCGACCTCGAAGCGTCGCGCAAGGTCATCCACAAGGCGCTCGATTCCGGCATCACGCTGTTCGACACCGCCGACATGTACGGCAATCGTGGCGGATCCGAAACGATCATCGGCGAGGTGCTCGGCGCGCGCCGCAAGGATATCGTGCTGGCGACCAAATTCGGCTGGGAGATGGATGATGTCGGCCGGATGAAGGGTGCCTCGCGGCGCTACATCATGAGCGCGGTCGAGGCGAGCCTGAAGCGACTGAAGACCGATTGGATCGATCTCTACCAGTATCACAAGGTCGATCCGCTCACGCCGATCGACGAGACGCTGTCGACGCTCGACGACCTCGTGCACCAGGGCAAGGTACGCTACATTGGTTGCTCCAATATGCCGGCTTGGCAGGTCGCGAAGTCGCAGGAAATATCAAAGGCGCGCGGGCTCGCATCGTTCATCTCGTGCCAGGACGAATACAGCCTCGTCGTGCGCGACGTCGTCGAACCGCAGCTCGCCACTGCGATGACGCACTATGGACTGGGGTTGCTGCCGTTTTTCCCACTCGCCAGCGGGCTGCTCACCGGCAAGTACGCGCGCAACAAAATGCCGGCGGATGGCCGCCTGTCGCAAGCGCAACGGTGGGCCGACAAATACCTAGGCCTTCGCCAAGGCGCGCGATCATACATTGCTCGAACTCGCCTTTAGCTGGCTTGCCTGTAAGGCGCCTGTCACGAGCGTCATCGCCGGTGCAACCTCGCCGGCCCAGATCGAGGCGAACGTCAAAGCGGCCGGCTGGCAACTTACCGCCGAAGAGATGGCGGAAGTCGACAGGATTTCGCTGGGATAGGCCGTAAGCAGCGTGGCGCAGGACGCGCCACGCGGCATACTCTAAGGCCGTAGTGCCGTCAGACGCTGGCGCGCGGTGTCGATGCCGCCGCTCAGGGCTTCCCGGTAGAGCTCGACCGCGCGCGGCACCTCCGCACGCACGCTGCGGATGCCCCGTGCAGCCAGGAAATTCGGATCATAGGTCTCGGCCAGCAGGAATCGCGCGGCCGGCGTCGTTGCCAGAATGTCGTTCTCGAGAACGCGGCGAGCGGCCGCAAAATCACCTTCTCCGATCAACCGGCGCGCATCATCGAGCATCGCCACTTCCGGCTTGACTGGCGGCGGTGGTGGCGGCGCAACGGACGTCACGACCTCCATTGGCGCCGGCTGCAGCACCGCCACTGGGGCAGCGACAGTTTCTTGACGCGGCGTCGTGGTCACCGGTGGCTCTGACGATTGCAGAGGGGCCGATGTGGCCGGCGCGGACGCAAGCGTCTGAACAGGCGCCGCACTCGGCGCAACGGTCGGCACGACATCGATCGGCGCCACAACGGTTCGCCGCACATCGACGACAGGTTCTGGCGACTTGGCGGCCATTCCGCCCGAAGGCGCCGCAATAGCCAATCCAAGATCGGCCGCCGACAATCCGGCGAGCGCCATCGGATCGAACCGCCCCTTGTACCAGAGCACGCCAGGGACGGCGATCGCGAGCCCGAGTGCGAGACCCAGGACTCCGCTTCCCATATGCCGATACAGCATGCTCGGCGACCTCGGCATGACCGGTGATTGCCACGCGACGGGGATCGGCTCAGGCATCCGCTGACGCTCCTCCTGCTCATCGAGGTCGAAATCGGTCAGGCGCCTGCCCAGCCGATCGACCGAATTTCCCTGCACCGCACGGGACTGTCCCCCCGCGCGCTCCTGGAAACGCGCCCGAAGTTCTTCCGCTGTCCGCGCCCGAGGCGCCCAGGACAGACCTTCCGTAGGCTGCGCCGGCGATTGCTCGGGGGATAACCGCAGCCCAAAATCCTTGCGCGCGCCCTGCGCGACATCTCGCGCATTTGTATCAGCGCCCGTGGATGCGGCATTTCCGTGGCGCCTGTGGACTTCGTGATGATCGGGCGCGTGAGCCTGACCGCCCGCAGCGCCACGCATGGGTTTATCCGATTGCGGCAGCGGTATGCGGGCGCTCATCGAGCCCCCCGATCCGCAGCGGCAGTGACGGCGGCCCGATCCGGGCGCAGCCAAACTCGCAGGGTCGCAACGACGCTCTTGCGCCGAAGTGCACACCCCAAAACGCTAGAGAACTGGAACTCGCGATCGACCAACGTACGCACAACACCCCAACTCGACCCCTGCTGCTGCCCTTGGAAGCGTCTTCCAAACAGCATCGGTCGGATACTATCTACTTGCCACGTGGCCAAAATACACGCGGATCAATTCGCCGACAAAGACTTTCTTTCCAGCACGGATAAAATGCGGACTGCTGAGCAAATAGCTGTCCGACAATTGTCGAGAACAGCGACTACGACCCGCCGTTGCCGCCGGATTTCAGCGACTGCAGAAAGTCGATGACCAGCAACGCCATCACCGCGACGACGATGATGATCAGTGGCGGCGCCGGCACCCAGACCAGCATGAACGAGAGAAACGCCACGACCGAAGCGATTCCAATGATGCCGGTGATCAAGTTCGTCATTTGCGGCTCCTCTTGCTGGCACCAGCGCCACCAGCTTTTTGACGCGACGATGAGGCTCTGCGGCCGGCACTCTTGCTGACACGCGCGGCAAGCCATCGCGCCGTCCGCAGAAGACGAGCGTCATTGCCACGCCGGCCAATTAACTGCACGCCGATCGGCAAACCGTTCGGGCCTTCAAGCAACGGCAGTGTCACAGCAGGCGTACCGAGCAGCGACCAGGTCGAGCAGAAGATCGGATTGCCGGTCGCCATGCCGATGGGCGCTTCGCCCGGTGCACACGCGGTGAGGATCGCATCGTACTCGCCAAACACATCATCGAGCGCCCGATTGAACGTCTCCACCGACGACGTCGCCTCGAGGTACGCGAGCGCGGTCTGCTTGCTGCCGCGCTCGAGCAGCTCTCTGAGTTGGACACTGAGCACATCGCCGCCTTGTGCAAGGTCGCGGCGGAAATTGTGCGCCATCTCGACGGCCATAACGGTGCCGTGGAATTCGATGGCTTTATCGAACGTGTGGCCGAGGTCGAGAGGCTGGACGATGTCTCCCAGCGCATCGACGAGTTCGCCGAACGCCTCGTCGAGCACGGGCTCGGCTGCTTGCCACGGCGCGCCCTTTACGAAAGCCAGTCGCGGCGGCAACGGCGGCTCGCCGGCAGCCGTCAGCGCGAGTTGCGGGCTCGCAATCGGGCGCGTATCGGGATCGTCCTCATCGTGGCCCGCGAGCACATCGGCGAGCAGCGCCGCATCCGTGACGGAGCGCGCGAAGACGCCGACGTGATCGAGCGTCCGCGACAGCAGCAGCGCACCTGATCGCGGTATCAATCCGTGCGTCGGCTTGAAGCCGACGACACCACAGAACGCGGCGGGGCGAATGACCGAGCCGTTGGTCTGCGAGCCGATGGCGGCGGGAACCATGCCTGCCGCGACGGCCGCTGCCGAGCCGCTCGACGATCCGCCGGGCGTGCGCGTCGAATCGTGCGGATTTCGCGTCTTGCCCGGATGGAAATAGGCGTATTCCGTGGTGACGGTCTTGCCCATGATGATGGCACCGGCAGCACGCAAGCGTGCGACCGCCGCCGCATCGTGGCGAGGCGTTCGCCCCTTCCACAGGGCCGAACCGAATTCGGTCGGATAGTCGGACGTATCGAAGAGATCCTTGATGCCGATCGGAACGCCATGCAGCGGCCCAATCGTCCGCCCGGCCGCACGATGCTCGTCCGCTGCACGTGCCTGACGACGCGCGTGCTCGGGATCGAGAAAGGCCCACGCCTGGATCGCGCCGTCTACCGCCTCTACGCGCTGCAAACAGTCCTCGACCAGCTCGACCGAACTGATGCGTCCCTCGCGCACGCTCTCAGCGGCGTCGACGAGTGAGAGCGTGCTCGGTTTCACGTTTGCCAGTCCTTACGACGAGAATGCATCAGCGCGACGAGTACAGGTACTCGGGAAGCCACAAGGCGATACCCGGGAAAACGTAGACCAGGATCATCGTCAGAAACACCATGCCGACGAATGGCAGCGCGCCGCGGAAGATGTGAGTCAGTTCCACCTCCGGCGGCGCAACACCTTTGAGATAGAACGCGGCCATGGCAACCGGCGGCGTGTTGAAGGCTGTCTGAGTGTTGAGCGCAACCAGAATCCCGAAGAAGATCGGATTGACCCCGAAATCGTCGAGCAAGGGCAGGAAGATCGGCACGAAGATGACGATGATCTCGGTCCATTCGAGCGGCCATCCCAAGATGAAGATGATGACCTGCGTCAGTATCAGGAACTGCACCGAGGAGAGATTGAGCCCCAGGATGAAATTCTCGACGACCTGCTGGCCGCCCAACAGCGCGAATACCGAAGAGAACGTCCACGATCCGATAAACAGGTAGCAGACCATCGCGGTCGCACGGACGGTCAGGTACACCGACTCCTTCAGCATCTCGTAATTGAGCGCGCGATAGATGGCGGCCAGCACGAGGCTCGCGAGCGCGCCCGCTGCCGCGGCTTCCGACGGTGTTGCGAGGCCAAAAAGAATGGCCCCGAGCACGCACACGATGAGCGTTGCGAGTGGCAGAAACGACGTCGCGAGCGCCATGATAACGTGGCTGTACGGGACATCGGTCTGCTCTTTAGGCAGCTTCGGTGCTAGCGCCGGATTGATGACCGCCCGCGCGATAATATAGACAATGTACAGTCCCGCGAGCAGAAACCCGGGAAAGAACGCGGCCGCATAGAGTTTCACTGCTGAAACACCGGCCGTCGCGGCATACACGATCAGCAAGATGCTGGGCGGAATGAGAATGCCGAGGCAGCCGCCCGCGCACACGACACCCGTCGACAATTTGATGTCGTAACCCGCGCGCAGCATTGCCGGCAACGCCAGCAGGCCCATCAATGTCACCACGGCGCCGACGATGCCGGTCGCCGTCGCGAACATGGCGCAGGTGATCATCGTTGCGACGGCAAGGGCGCCCGGAACGCGCGACATCGACAACTGCAATGCGTAAAAGAGCCGGTCGAGGATGTTCGCCCGTTCTATGAGATAACCCATGAACAGAAATAACGGGACCGCGATCAGCGTATCGTTGGACGTGACCTCGAATGTTTTCTGCACCAATAGCGTGAAGACACGGTTCTCGACGATCGCTTGGCCAGGAGTGAAGTAGGCATAGAAGCCGAAGCCGACGCCCATGGCGATGAGCGTGAATGCGATCGGAAATCCCAGCATGATGATGAAGAGGAACAGCCCCAGCATCAGCATGCCAACTTGTGGGTCGGTCATGCCAAGCCCCCCTTGCTGCCGTCATGAACCGCGTGGTGCTTGTGTTCCAAACGCTCGCGGATCACGACGCTTTCAGTCTCCTCGACATCGTGGAGTCGCTGCGGCCAGCTTCCTTCACGAATGCAGATGACGCAGCGGATGATTTCGGCGATCCCCTGCAGCAGCAGAAGAACACCGGTCACCGGAATCAGCGCCTTCAGCGGAAAGATCGGGATGCCCGCGGGGCTGAAGATGCTCACTTCCTTGAAGCGCACTGAAAAAGCGGCGTAGTTCCAGCCTGAATAGATCAGCGCGGCGACGGCGGGCAGGAAGAAGATGATGTAGAGGACGAGATCGAGGCTCGCCTGCGTCCGCGGTTTGAAGAACCGGTAAAGGACGTCGGCGCGGACGTGTCCGCCGCGTGAGAGGGTGTAAGCGCCGGCCATCAAGAACATGGCGCCGTAATTGATATAGCTGAAGTCGAAGGCCCACGTGGTTGGCGCGCGGAAGGCATACCTGACCAGAACCTCATAACTGACGCCGAGCGTAAGAACCATGATCAGCCAGGCAAATGCCTTGCCGACCCAGGTGCTCAAGGAGTCGATAAAGAAGAGGAAGTTTTTCATGTGCGGATCGATCCGCGGCAAATGCCGCTTAGCGTGCTCTCATCAAAACATCGGGCGGCGCCACTTCACGCCGCCCGATACTTCGTCATGGCATCGAATGCCGGATCAAGTCTAGATCTTCAGCACGCCCGGGAAGTGATGGTTGAAGGCCCCCTTGTAGTCGGTCGCGTTGTACATGTTGTAGTACACCACGCGACGTACCCACTCCTTCTGCGAGTCCATCACCTTCTTCATATAGGGGTCTTTAGCGAGGCCCTCGATCAAACCGTCCCAGGCCTTGATCTGGGCGTCAAAGATGGCCTGCGGGGTGCGGACCACGTTGACCTTGTCCTTGGTGATCAGCTCCTGCAGATCCTTGGAGTAGTAGTCCATCGCCTTCCACTCGTTGGCGGAAGAGACGGCCTCGGCAGCGTACTGCAGGAGCGCCTGATGCTCGGCCGGCAGTGCCGTGTACTTCGAGCGCTTGAACATGATCTCGAAATACTCGGTCGCCTGGTGGTGGCTGCCCAGCATGTAGTTCTTGGCGACGTCCTGCGCGCCGAAGCGGCGGTCCGAGGTCGGGTTGTTGAACTCGAAGCCGTCGATGACGCCCCGCTCCATCGCCGGCACGATTTCACCGCCGGGAAGCTGCGCGACGGAAGCGCCCATGGCCTGGAACAGGTCGGCCGCGAGACCGACTGTGCGGTACTTGAGGCCCTTGAGTTGGTCCGCCGACATGATCGGCTTCTTGAACCAGCCAAGCGGCTGGGTCGGCATCGGCATCACGAAGAAGCTCTTGATGTCGACTTTCATGATCTGGGTCTGGAGCTCTTCATACAGCGCGTAGCCGCCGCCGTTATGAATCCAGCCGAGACCTTCGTTCGCGTTGAAGCCGAACACGGGACCGGTGCCGAACAGCGAGGCTGCCTTGTGCTTGCCGTACCAGTAGACGGGCACCGTGTGCGCTGCATCGAGCTGGCCACCATGGACAGCGTCGAACACCTGGAAGGGGTGAACGACGGCACCGCCGACCAAGTAGTCGATCTTGAGGCGGCCACCGGCCATGTCATTGACGCGCTTGACGTAATCCTGCGCCATCTCGTTGAAGACGTCTTTCGCTCCCCACGATCCCTGCATCTTCAGGGTGACCGTCTGGGCACGCGATACATTGGGCATGGCAACGGTGCCGGCCGTCGCGGCAGCAGCAAGCGCCCCGCCTTTCAGGAATCGGCGGCGGTTTACGGGCGTCTTTTCATTCATTTTGGTCATTGATCTTCCTCCCAAATCTTGCCGATCTCTATGTCGGCAATGTCGTATTTGAACTGAGGATGGCACGCAGGTATGCCATATGCAAGACCGGCACCTGCATGGCGACATATCCGGCCAACATGATCTTGTACTTGGTGTCTCCGATCAGATCCTGCCCGAAGAATGAGCGCGCACTGCACCATGGGATGCCGCACACTCGCCGCTCGCGCTGACGATCCCCAGTGCGCGAAGACGGGCACGCGCGCCTTCCGGTCGCGTGGGATACTAAATACAATCGACCAGAACTTCACAGCGCAGGACACTTCAGATGACGCTCCGCCATGCGACTCTATCCGGGCTCGCGCAAGAACTCGCCAGCGGCAGGACGACGGCCCGCGCCCTCGTCGAGGATTGCCTTGCGCGGATCGAAGACACCACCGGTGAAGGTGCGCGCGCGTTCATTCGCGTCGACGCCGAGCAGGCACGCGCCACGGCCGACGGTATCGACAAACTGCGCGCCGCCGATGCCGCACCGTCGCCATATGCGGGCATTCCCGTCGCGATCAAGGATCTCGCCGACATCAAGGGGCAGGTGACGTGCGCAGGTTCGCGCGCCTTGCGCGACAGCCCGCCTGCGACCGCTGATGCGCCATCCGTTGCTCGCCTGCGCCGCGCCGGTTTCATTCTTATCGGTCGCGCGAACATGACCGAGTTCGCCTACTCCGGCCTCGGCATCAACCCGCACTACGGCACGCCGGCATCCCCATGGCAGCGCAGCGAGCGTCGTGTGCCCGGCGGCTCCTCCTCCGGCTCCGCGGTCGCGGTCGCCGATGGCATGGCACACGGCGCACTCGGGACGGACACGGGCGGATCGTGCCGTGTTCCCGCAGCATTCAATGGTGTCACAGGCTGGAAGCCGACCGCACGCCGTGTGCCCAACGACGGCGTCGTTCCGCTCTCCAAGTCGCTCGACTCGATCGGACCGATCGCACGCACGGTCGACTGCTGCGCGATCATGGATGCCATCTTCGCCAACGAGACGCCGAGTGCGATCGATGCGGTGCCCGCCAAGGCGCTGCGCCTGCTCGTGCCCGAGACCATTGTTCTCGACAGCCTCGACTCCCACGTCGCCAGCGCCTTCGAAGCCGCATTGCGCCGCCTCAGCGATGCCGGTGCCGTCGTGACCCGCGCACCGCTGCCGGTACTCGAGCGTATCGCAGAGATGACGGCCAAGGGCGGCATCGCGGGCGCCGAAAGCTACGCCTGGCATCGCAAACTGATCGCCACGCGCGGCAACGAATACGATCCGCGCGTGCGCACACGCATCATGCGCGGCGCCGAGCAGGACGCCGCGGACTACATCGATCTCATCGAACGCCGCGCCGCCGCCATCCCTGCCTACGTCACGGCGACGAGCGACTACGATGCCGTCATCATGCCGACCACAGCGATCATCGCGCCCCGCATCGACGAGGTTGCCAAGGACGACGATTACACCCGCATCAACCTGCTGATCCTGCGCAACCCGATGATGTTCAACATCCTCGATTGCTGCTCGATCTCGATCCCGATGAACCGGCCGGGCGACGTCCCCACCGGCCTGATGGTCGTCGGCCGCGGCGGTACCGACCGGCGCACACTCGCGATCTCGAAGGCCATCGAAAGCATTCTTCAGCCTGCATGAGGCTGCGGCGGGCGGTCTATTGCCCGATTGGGATGCGCTTCGGCCGACATTCGGACTTGACGCCGACTTGCCGGCCCGCCCATCGTTGAGCCGATTTACAGTGCACAACGGGAGTCCTAAGCATGTTCTTCGCGCGCATCGCGTCGCTGAGCCAGATCGGTCTGGCGGTTCTCGCCCCGGCCCTCACCCCGGTCTTGGCCTCCGCGCCGGCCGCTGCCCAGTCGTATCCGTCGAAGCCGATCACGATCGTCGAAGGCTTCCCCGCCGGATCCGGCCTCGACATCATCGGCCGTATCATCCAGGGCCCACTCGAGAAGGCGCTCGGCGGCACGATTGTATTCGACTACAAGTCCGGCGCCGGCGGCAACGTCGCGTCGGAGTACGTCGCCAAAGCGACGCCCGACGGGTACACGATCCTCTTCGGCACCGCTGGGACGCACGGCATCAACGCGTCACTCTACAAGAAGCTGAGCTTTGACGTCGAAGCTGATTTCACGCCGATCGGCCCGGTGGTCGACGTGCCGAACGTTCTCACCGTCAATCCCAAGATCGTCGACGCCAAGACGGTCACCGAGTTCATCGCGATCCTCAAGAAGCAGCCGGGCAAGCTCAACTACGGCTCCTCCGGCAACGGCGCCTCGACGCATCTCGGCTTCGCCCAGTTCAACGTCGCCGCCGGCATTGACATGGTCCACATCCCCTACAAGGGCAGCCCGCCCGCGATTCAGGCGATGCTCAACGGCGAGACGTGCTGCCAGTTCGCCCAGCTTCAGACCGTGCTTGGCCAGCACAAGGCCGGCACGCTGCGGCTGATCGCGATGTCGACCTCGAAGCGCGTCCCGCTTCTCCCGGATATTCCGACGATCGGCGAGACGTTGAAGGGCTTCGAGAGCGTGACGTGGTACGGCTTCTTCGGCCCGAAGGGTCTCGATGCGGCGATCGTCAACAAGATTAACTCCGCGCTAAAGACCGTTCTCGAAGACAAGGAGGTCGTCGACAAGCTTGCCGCGATCGGCAATGGCGTCCGCTACGAAACGCCTGAGCAGTTCAAGGCAACGGTGAAGAAGGACCGCGCGCAGTGGGCCGAGGTGGTCAAGAAGTCGGGCGCTACTGTCGACTGATCTGAACCGCGGCGACGCGCAACCGGGGCGCCAAGATGGCATCCGAAGATATGCCTCGTCCCTCCGCCAGCTCCGGCGGGGGGTGGCTCGGCAAAGCCGACACATGGGCGGGGGTGGCGACCATCGTGCTCGCCCTCGCCGTCATTTATGTGAGCTTCGAATATGGGCTCGGACGTGGCGGCCGCATTGGCCCCGGCTACGTTCCGCTGGTGATCGGCCTCCTGTTGCTCGGCCTCGGCGTGCTGCTGGTCGCGCGGGCCGGCCGCTCCGTTGATCTCCTCGATACCGACATCGCTTGGCGTCAAGTCGGTCTCGTCACCGTCGGCATCGTCGCCTTCGCGCTGCTGCTGGATCGAGCCGGCATGATCGTCGCGATCCTGGCGACGGTGCTCATCGCCGCACCGGCCGCCTACGGCAACACGCTAGTCTCGACGCTGATCTCGGGTGTAGCCCTCGCCGCGTTCTCGTGGTGCTTATTCGTCTATTTCCTGAAGATCTCGATCCCCGTCTGGTGGTTCTGAGGGCCGCCAAACATGGAGCTGTTCGGTCAACTTGCTTACGGCTTCGAGCTGGCACTGACGCCGCAGAACCTGCTGTTCTGCTTCCTCGGCGCCCTCATCGGCACGCTGGTCGGCGTCCTCCCCGGTCTCGGACCGGTGGCGACGATCGCGATGCTGCTGCCGATTACGTTCACGCTACCGCCCGTCGCCGCGCTCATCATGCTTGCCGGCCTCTACTACGGCGCGCAGTACGGAGGGTCGACGACGGCAATCCTCGTCAACATTCCCGGTGAAAGTTCGTCCGTCGTCACGTGCCTCGATGGCCATGCGATGGCGCGCAAGGGCCGTGCCGGCGCCGCCCTCGCAATCGCCGCGCTCGGCTCCTTCTTCGCCGGCACGGTAGCGACGTTCATCATCGCCATCTTTTCCGCGCCGATGGTCTGGATAGCCAGCACGTTCCAGTCGCCGGACTATTTCGGCCTGATGATCTTCGGCCTCATTGCAGCGGTGGTGCTCGCGCAGGGCTCGGTCGTGCGATCCATCGTCATGGTCCTCGTCGGGTTGATCATCGGTCTCGCCGGGACCGGCATCACCGACGGCCAGTCGCGCTTCACCTTCGGCATCCCGTATCTTTCGGAAGGCGTCAGCTTCGTCGCCCTGGCCATGGGCTTGTTCGGTGTCGGTGAAGTCATCTCGAACCTCGCGCGGACATTCGGTAAGCCCGAGGTGCAACCCGTTTCCTCACTGTGGCCGAACCGGGATGAAGCGCGACGCGCGGTTCCAGCCGTTCTACGCGGCACCGCGATCGGCTCGATCCTCGGCGTGCTGCCGGGCGGTGGCGCGCTGATTGCAGCCTTTGGCGCCTACGTCATCGAAAAGAAGTGGTCGAAGCGCCCCGAGGAATTCGGCCACGGCGCGGTAGAAGGCGTGGCTGCACCGGAAGCCGCCAACAACGCCGGCGCGCAGACCTCGTTCATTCCGCTGCTGACCCTCGGCCTGCCCTCCAACGCCGTGATGGCGCTCATGCTCGCCGCCATGACCATCCACGGCATCGTGCCGGGGCCGAAGCTGATGGTCGAGCGTCCCGACCTCTTCTGGGCGATGATTGCATCGATGTGGATCGGCAATCTGATGCTGGTCATCACGTGCCCTATCGATGGCTCTACCTCGCAATCCTGGTCTTCTGCTGCATCGGCGCCTACAGCGTCCAGAACTCGGCGTTCGACGTGCTGGTGATGGCGTTGTTCGGCGTCGTCGGCTACCTGCTGCCGAAGATCGGTTGCGAGCCAGCGCCGCTCATCCTCGGCGTCATCCTCGCCCCGCATATCGAGGAAAATTTCCGCCGCTCGCTCGTCGTCTCGCGCGGGAGCTGGTGGATCTTCCTCGAGCGACCGGTATGCGCCGGTTTCCTGGTGGTGAGTCTGCTGTTCATGCTCGCGGTCCTGCTGCCGACGATCCGCAAAGGCCGCGAGGAAGCATTCCGCGAATAGCGCGTCACCGCACCAGATAGCGCGTCGGGGCTAGTTCACGCTCGTCATGAGCGCGCAACCTCGCTTCGAGGGCCGGCAGATTGGCCGCGAAGAGATCCCCGAGGATCGCGCCGACGAGCCGATTGGTGCCGATCTGCAGTCCCGGAATATCGCCCGCAAGTGCCGCATGGCTCATGGACGCGCCAACGTTGAACATGTGGACACGTCCGAGACCTGGCGTACGTCCCGGCGTACGCTCAATCAGCTCGAAACCCGCGCCGAGAAAAGGGTGTCGCGCGCTCTCATCGTCACGCGCGTCGATGTCCGAGCCGACACGATCGCGCCATAACATGATATTGCCGGCCAAGGGTGCGAGCAGCGGATGCTTGGCAATGTCGACTTCGAAACCGGTCGCGAGGATCACGCTGTCAAAGTCGTAGCGGCCCTTGTTAGTCATCACGACGACACCGTTCGCTCCCGGCACGACATCCGTCCAAGCCTCCCCGAATCGGATCGAAAAACTATCGTGCGCATCGCAGCGCAGAACTGATTCATGCGGCGGCGGCGCCTGCTCGCCGAAGATGTACGACTGCAGCCGCCAGCGATCGGCATCGCTCAGTCCCCCGAAAGCGCGCAGAAAGCCCGGATACGATGCCCCTTTCGACTTGTTGACCTGCGGCAGATGCGGCCGGCGCACGAACATCATGACCTCGGCTGCATCAGATTCGAGCGCCGTCGCTGCACAATCGAACGCCGACGCACCCGCACCAAGCACACCAACGCGTCGACCGACAAAGTCGGCTGGCCCCATCGCCGCCGTCGAATGCAGTACGCGCGCCCACGCCACCGCGCTCGCGTGGGCGAGCCCCGGAAAGTGCGGGAACCGCAGCGCACCGGCTCCGTCGCGACCACCGGCCAGCACCACCTTATGGGCCCATACCTCCTCG
>LNEA01000570.1 GCA_001464855.1 Rhizobiales bacterium Ga0077530 | reverse complement strand
CCCGAGGTGCGCGCCGGTGACAAGCGCATCATCCTCGTCGACGGCGAGGTTGCCGGCGCCATCAACCGCGTGCCGGCGGCGGACGAGACGCGCTCCAACATGCATGTCGGTGGGCAGGCGGTACCAACTGAATTGACCCCGCGCGATCTCGAGATTTGCGCGCGGCTCGGGCCGCATCTCAAAGAGCGTGGGCTCATCTTCACCGGCATCGATGTAATCGGGCCCTACCTCACCGAGATCAATGTCACGTCGCCGACCGGCATTCGCCAGGTCAAGGCATTCGGCGGCAACGACATCGCGGCGATGATCTGGGACGCAATTGAGAAAAAGGTGCGCGCGAACCGCAGCGCGTGATAGGCGGGACGTGGAACTTCCACGGACTTTCGGCGTTCTCCAGGCATCAAATATGGAGGTCGATATGCCCGTTATTCTTTGGTTGCTCGGAGTTCCCCTGTCGCTGGTCCTGGTTCTGGTCCTGGCTGGCGCAGTCTAAGCTTCTGACGACGATTCTGGGTTCCTCCTCGGGGTCCCCAAACGAAAGGCCCGGCTGCGGATAATCCCGTGGTCGGGTCTTTTGCTTGGCCAGCGCAGGGCGCGGAGCCCTCGGGCCAGGCTTTGGTCTTCCTTATTCGGGGATTTAGAGCCTAAACGACCGGAAAAGCGGCGGTAGACAGTCGCTACCGCCTTAAGCCGGTGTCGCGGCCCTTTTGCAGTGCGGGAGGCGGTGCTATCAAGCGCGCCATGACCGACATCAACCTGATCCGCAATTTTTCCATCATCGCCCATATCGACCACGGCAAGTCGACGCTTGCCGACCGGCTGATACAGTTGTGCGGCAACGTCTCGGCCCGCGAGATGCAGGACCAGATCCTCGACTCGATGGACATCGAGCGCGAGCGCGGCATCACGATCAAGGCGCAGACCGTCCGTCTCGACTACAAGGCGAAGGACGGCAAACTCTATCAGCTCAACCTGATGGACACCCCGGGTCACGTCGACTTTGCCTACGAGGTGTCGCGGTCGCTGGCGGCCTGCGAAGGCGCCCTGCTGGTGGTCGATGCCTCGCAGGGCGTCGAGGCGCAGACGCTGGCCAATGTCTACCAGGCGCTCGACCACAAGCTAGAGATCGTCCCCGTCCTGAACAAGATCGACCTGCCGGCGGCAGAGCCCGACCGCATCAAGCAGCAGATCGAGGATGTCATCGGCATCGACGCGTCTGGCGCCGTGCCGATCTCGGCGAAGACCGGCATGGGCGTGCCGGACGTGCTCGAGGCCATCGTCACTCGCCTGCCGCCCCCCACCGGCGAGAAGGACAAGCCGCTTAAGGCGCTGCTGGTCGATAGCTGGTACGACGCCTACCTCGGCGTCATCGTGCTGGTGCGCGTCATCGACGGCACCCTCAAGAGGGGCCAGCGCGTCAAGCTGATGGCTTCCGATACAACCTATAACGTCGAACGCGTCGGCATTTTCCGGCCGAAGCAGGAAATGCTTGCGGAACTCGGCACGGGCGAGGTCGGCTTCTTCACGGCCGGCATCAAGCAGGTCGCCGATACCCGCGTCGGCGATACAGTCACGGACGAGAAGAACCCGACGGCGCAAGCGCTGCCGGGCTTCAAACCGGCGCAACCCGTCGTCTTCTGCGGACTGTTCCCGGTCGACGCCGCCGATTTCGAGGATTTGCGCGATGCCATGGGCAAGCTGCGTCTCAACGACGCGAGCTTCTCCTACGAGGCCGAAAGCTCAGCGGCGCTGGGATTCGGCTTCCGCTGTGGCTTCCTCGGCCTGCTGCATCTCGAAATCATCACCGAGCGGCTCGAGCGCGAGTTCAATCTCGAACTGATCACGACAGCGCCGTCGGTGATCTACCACTTGCACATGAACGACGGCACGATGATCGAGATGCACAATCCGGCCGACATGCCGGACCCCGTGCGCATCGACCATATCGAGGAGCCGTGGATCGAGGCGACGATCCTGGTACCGGACGAGTACCTCGGATCGGTGCTGAAACTCTGCCAGGATCGACGCGGTCGCCAGACGAACCTGACCTATGTCGGTGCGCGCGCGATGCTCGTGTACGAGCTGCCGCTCAACGAGGTCGTGTTCGACTTCTACGATCGCCTCAAGTCGGTGTCGCGTGGATACGCCTCGTTCGACTACCACATCAAGGGCTACGAGCAGGGCGAGCTGGTCAAGCTCATGATCCTCGTCAACGCCGAGCCGGTCGATGCCCTGTCGATCGTCGTGCACCGGGCGCGCGCGGAACAGCGTGGCCGCGCGATGTGCGAAAAGCTCAAGGAACTCATCCGGCCCCACCTGTTCCAGATCCCGATCCAGGCGGCGATCGGCGCCAAGGTGATCGCTCGCGAGACCATCCGAGCACTGCGCAAGGACGTCATCGCCAAGTGCTATGGCGGTGACATTTCGCGAAAGCGGAAGCTCCTCGACAAGCAGAAGAAGGGCAAGAAGAAGATGCGGGAATTCGGCTCCGTGGAGATCCCGCAGGAGGCCTTCATCGCGGCTCTCAAAATGGATGAAAATTGAGCCGGTTCAGGTTGCTCCGTCGGCAAATAGTTGTGCTGGATGTTTTCGTTACGCTGTCATAAACTTCCAATAGAGCATCCGCATCCAAGCGGTGATCAATGGGAGGTTGATGATGTTGCGACGTTTCTGGCACGCCGTGGCCGGCGTGAGCGCGGCTGTTTTTCTGACGGCGCCCGCGGCAGCTCAGACTGAAATTCAGTGGTGGCACGCCATGGGCGGCGAACTCGGCCAGAAGGTCGATGCGATCGCCGCCGGCTTCAACGCCACCCAAAAAGATTACAAGATCGTCCCGGTTTTCAAGGGCAGTTACACCGAGACGATGACGGGCGCCATCGCGGCCTTCCGCGCCAAGCAGCAGCCCCATATCGTTCAGGTGTTTGAAGTCGGCACCGCGACCCTGATGGCCGCCAAGGGCGCCGTCTATCCGGTCTTCCAGCTCATGAAAGATCAGGGACTGCCGTTCGATCCGAAGAATTATCTGCCGAGCGTGACCGGCTACTACAGCGACAGCGCCGGAAACATGCTGTCGTTCCCGTTCAACAGCTCAACGCCGGTGATGTACTACAACAAGACGCAATTCAAGAAGGCAGGACTCGATCCGGAGGCGCCGCCGAAGACTTGGCCGGAACTTGAGGCGATGGCCAAGAAGCTGCAGGCTTCCGGCGTCAAGTGCGGGTTCACGACGGCGTGGCCGTCATGGGTGCACATCGAGAACCTGTCGGCATTGCACAACGTGCCGATCGGCACGAAGTCCAATGGCTTCGATGGGTTGGATACGGTGCTGCAGATCAACTCACCGCTGCACGTGAAGCACATCACGGCGATGGGTGAGTGGCAGAAGTCGAAGATCTTCGACTACGGCGGTCGCCAGTCCGCCAGCGCGCCGAAATTCTATACGCAGGAATGCGCGATGTACATGAACTCGTCGGCCGCACAGGCCGGTGTTCGCGCCAATGCCAAGGATTTCGAGTTCGGCGTCGCCATGCTCCCGTATTATCCGGACGTGAAGGGCGCACCACAGAACTCGATCATTGGTGGCGCGACGCTATGGGTTCTGCAGGGCCATCCCAAGGAGACGTACAAGGGCGTCGGCCAGTTCTTCAATTACCTTTCGCAGCCCGAAGTGCAGGCCAAGTGGCACCAGGAGACGGGCTACCTCCCGGTTACGCTTTCCTCCTATGAGTTGAGCAAGACCCAGGGCTACTACACCAAGAACCCCGGTACCGATGTCTCGATCAAGCAGATGACCCTCAACCCGCCGACGTCTAATTCGAAGGGCCTGCGCTTCGGCAACTTCGTCCAGATCCGCGACGTCATCGAAGAAGAGCTCGAGGGCGTGTGGTCGGGCAAGAAATCCGCAAAAGAGGCGCTCGACACCTCTGTGTCACGCGGCAACGAGCTTCTCCGTCGCTTCGAGGCGGCGAACAAGTAACGATCCTACCTTGGGCGGATGCCGCACCAGCGACATCCGCCCGTATTCCATAGTTTGACGGATTGCCCTAGGCCCGCGCGGCCGGGGCGTTGCGCGCAGGAAGCACACTCGCATGGAGAAGCGTGCGGTCTTTCATTCCGTGTGGTTGCCGCTTGCGCTGGTGACGCCACAGCTCATCATCACGTTCGTCTTCTTCGTGTGGCCGGCGAGCCAGGCGCTTTATCAATCGGTGCTGCTCGAGGACGCCTTCGGGCTCAAGAGCGAGTTCGTGTGGTTCGACAATTTCACGCACCTGTTCCGCAACCGTGACTATCTCGACTCCTTCAGCCGCACGGCCGTCTTCAGCGGGCTCGTTGCCGGGCTCGCGATGGGATTGGCGCTGCTGCTCGCGGTGATGGCCGACCGCGTGATCAAGGGCGCGACCGGCTACAAAACGATGCTCATCTGGCCCTACGCCGTGGCCCCCGCCGTTGCCGGCGCGCTGTGGGTTTTCATGTTCAACCCGCGCATCGGCATCGTCGCCTATATGCTGCAGTCCTTCGGATACGATTGGAATCACCAGATCCGCGGCGAAGACGCGTTCGCGTTGATCACCGTCGCGGCGGTATGGAAGCAGATCAGCTACAATTTCGTCTTCTTCCTCGCGGGCCTTCAGGCGATCCCGAAGTCGCTGATCGAGGCGGCGGCGATCGACGGTGCCGGGCCGACGAAGCGCTTCTGGACGATTATCTTCCCGCTGCTGTCGCCGACGACGTTCTTCCTCCTCGTCGTCAACATCGTCTACGCCTTCTTCGACACCTTCGGCATCGTCCACGCGACCACCAATGGCGGGCCCGCGAAGGCGACTCGATCTCGGGAGTTCCGCGGCCCAGTCCGTGATCTTGATGGTCATTGTGGCCGCGCTCACCGTCGTCCAGTTCCGCTATATCGAGCGCAGGGTGTCGTACTGATGGTCGAGCGCCGCCCCTTTGCGACCTTCATTGCGCACATGGTGCTCATCCTCGGCATCTTCGTCGTCGCGTTCCCGATCTGGGTCACCTTCGTCGCCTCGACGCATCACGCCAAAGACATCATGACGGCGCCGATCCCGCTATGGCCGGGAACGCAGCTCTTCAACAACTATCGCGGCGCCGGCGGCGTGCCGATGTGGCGGATGATGACCAACAGCCTCGTCATGGCGCTGGTGATCGCCCTTGGCAAAATCTTCGTCTCGTTCCTCGCGGCGTTCGCGATCGTCTACTTCCGCTTCCCGTTTCGCATGGCGGTGTTCTGGATCATTTTCATGACCCTGATGCTGCCGATCGAGGTACGCATCGTCCCGACATTCAAGGTGGTCGCCGATCTCGGGTTGCTCAATTCCTATGCCGGGCTGACGATCCCGCTGATCGCCTCGGCGACAGCGACGTTCCTATTCCGCCAGTTCTTCCTGACCGTGCCCGACGAACTCGCCGAGGCCGCGCGCATCGACGGGGCCGGGCCGCTCAAGTTCATGAAGGACATCCTGCTCCCGCTGTCGCGCACCAACCTCGCGGCGCTGTTCGTGATCATGTTCACGTTCGGCTGGAACCAGTACCTGTGGCCGCTGCTGATGACGACCGACCGTCAGTACCTGACCGTCGTGATGGGCATCCAGCGCATGATCAACGTGGCCGACACCGACCCGCAGTGGCCGCTGGTCATGGCCGCCGTCATTCTCGCAATGCTACCGCCCGTCGCGGTCGTCGTTCTGATGCAACGCTGGTTCATCAAGGGACTGGTGGATACGGAGAAGTAGCCGCATGGCTTCGGTAGTGCTCGACAACGTCACCAAGGTCTACCCCGGCGGGGTGGAGGCCATCAAAGGCATATCCCTTGCGATCGCGAACGGCTCGTTCACGGTGCTGCTCGGCCCGTCCGGCTGCGGGAAGTCGACGCTGCTCCGCATGATCGCCGGTCTCGAGACGATCACCACCGGCACCTGCAAGATCGGCGACCGCGTCGTCAACGATGTCGAGCCGGCCGAGCGCGACATCGCGATGGTGTTCCAGAACTACGCGCTCTATCCGCACATGAGCGTCTACGACAACATGGCCTACGGTTTGCGCAACAGGCGCACGCCCAAGGACGAGATCGAGCGGCGCGTGCGGGAAGCCGCAAAGATGCTCGCGATCGAGGACTACCTCGAACGCCGGCCGCGCGCGCTCTCCGGTGGCCAGCGCCAGCGCGTCGCCATGGGCCGCGCGATCGTGCGCGAGCCGCAGGCGTTCCTGTTCGACGAGCCGCTCTCCAACCTCGACGCCAAGCTGCGCTTGCAGATGCGCATCGAGATCAGGCGCCTGCACAATCGGCTCAAGGCGACGTCGATCTTCGTCACGCACGACCAGGTCGAGGCGATGACGCTCGCCGATGTCGTGGTCGTCATGAACGGGGGCCGCATCGAGCAGATCGGGCCACCGACCGAAGTCTACAATCGCCCCGCGACGAAGTTCGTCGCGACGTTCATTGGCTCTCCCGCGATGAACCTGATCCCCGGCCGCGTCACGGGGCGCGGCCAAGTCGCGATCGATGGCGCGGGCACGCTCGCGTTCGACCCGGATGCGTTCGCCGTCGCCGACGGCACGATGGTCGAGGTCGGCGTGCGGCCCGAGGAAATGACTGTTGCGCCGACGGGCACAAGCGGCATCGTCGTGGCGCCGGAGTTTATCGAGGAACTCGGCCCCAACCGTCTCGTCCATGGCCTCGCGGGGAAAGCACCACTGGTGCTCTCCGTGCCGTCATCGGCGCGCGAGATTGAGAAGGGACCGATTACGCTGGAGATCCCCGCCAATCGCGTCCACGTCTTCGACACGACGACCGGACGCGCGCTGCGGGGCTGAGGTCTACTCGGCGCGTCAGCTCGAGATGCCGCCCGCGAGCGTCGGCACGTCGAAGGGCAGGAAGCCGTAGTGGCGCAGCCAGCGCATGTCGGCCGAGAACATGTCGCGCAGATCGGGGATGCCGTACTTCAGCATCGTGATGCGGTCGAGGCCCATGCCGAACGCGAAGCCCTGATACTTCTCCGGATCGAGACCGCAGGCGCGGATCACGTTCGGATGCACCATGCCGGAGCCGAGGATTTCGAGCCAGCGGCCGGGCTTGCCGATCGCGGCGGCGTCGACGTCGACTTCCATCGACGGTTCCGTGAACGGGAAGTGCGAGGCGCGGAAGCGCATCTTCACTTCGTCGACCTCGAAGAACGCCTTGCAGAATTCCTCCAGGCACCACTTGAGATGCCCGAGGTGCGTGGACTCGTCGATCACCAGACCTTCGATCTGGTGGAACATCGGCGTGTGCGTCTGGTCGCTGTCGGAGCGGTAGACGCGGCCGGGCGCAATGATCCGAATGGGCGGCTTCTGGCTCAGCATCGTGCGGATCTGCACGGGGCTCGTGTGCGTGCGCAGCACCATGCGCGAGCCGTCGGCGCGTGGGCTCAGGTAGAACGTGTCGTGCTCCTGGCGCGCGGGATGCTCGGGCGGAATGTTGAGTTTCGTGAAGTTGAGATCGTCGGTCTCGATGTCCGGGCCTTCCGCGACCGCGAAGCCCATGTCGGCGAAGATCTCGGTGACCTCGTCCCACACCTGGCTGAC
>LNEA01000569.1 GCA_001464855.1 Rhizobiales bacterium Ga0077530 | reverse complement strand
ACGCGGCCCTTCTTGCCGAGCGTCCCGATGCGCAACTGCTCGATGGCCGCGAGATTGTCGGAGCGCGCGATCTCGCCGATCAGCTCGGCTTCGAGGGCGGGCAGGTCGGCGGGCGCAGGGGTGGCGGTCATGGGAGGCCCCAAGCTCGGCGGATGAGCGCCCGAAGGCGCCCCCGATCGCGGACTAGGTCACAGGGCGAGAGAGCAGGCGCGGCGGCGGATCAGGCCGCTTTTGCGACGGCCGACTGCGCCTGCTCGACGAGCGACTTGAAGCCCGCCGGATCCTTCACCGCGACATCGGCCAGCATCTTGCGGTCGACGACGATACCGGCAACCGCGAGGCCATGAATGAAGCGGCCGTAGGTGAGGCCATGCTCGCGCGCGGCGGCATTGATGCGCTGGATCCACAGCGCGCGGAACGTGCGCTTCTTGCGCTTGCGATCGCGGTAGCCGTACTGCAGCGCCTTCTCGACCGCCTGCTTGGCGATGCGGATCGTATTCTTGCGCCGGCCGTAGTAGCCCTTGGCGGCGTTGAGGACTTTTCTATGCTTTGCGTGAGCGGTCACGCCACGCTTGACGCGGGCCATGTCGAAATCTCCGAGCGTTCGAAATCAGTGGTGGCGAGGGGTGCGCTGCCAGCCGTCGGCCGGGCGCATGTCCAGGGTCAGCGGTGATACGGCATGTACTTCTTGACGATGCCCGCGTCGCTGTCGCACAGGGTCATGGTCCCACGCGCGTTGCGAACGAACTTCGCCGAGCGCTTGATCATGCCGTGACGCTTGCCCTGGGCGGCGGCCATCACTTTGCCGGTGCCCGTGATCTTGAAGCGCTTTTTGGCGCCGCTCTTGGTCTTCATCTTGGGCATTTTGCTCTCCTACGTGTTTGATTTCGCGCGAATTTCTCCGCGCGTGACCTGCCGATCCCGGGGGGATTGAAAGGTGTGATGCAAAGCATCTAAGCCGCCACGGCATGCCCCGCCGGGCGGCTCGAACCGCGACTTATAGTGGGGGCAGAGGGGGTTGGCAAGCGGAGCGGCGCTAGCGCCCGATCCGGCGGCCGAGCCATCCACCGACCCAGGCCGCCGCGATGCAGGGCAGGCTCAGGATCGCGAACATGATCAGGCCGAGCGGCAGCAGGTTGGGGATGCCCTTCTGGAGGGCGGTGACGATCAGCGACCACACGCCCTGGCCGAGTCCGACGAGCAGGCCTAAGCGGACCGGATGCGCCGGCCCGAGGATGCCGAGGACGAACGATCCCGCGACCATCACCGGGTAGGCGATCTGCCAGTAGACCGGCAGGTCCCACGCCTCCTTCCGCGTCCCCGCGGGGATCGCCGCCTCCCATGCAACGATGCCGATGAGAACAGCGGCGACGGAGAGGGCGAGGCGGATGGGGCGGGAAGTGGGCATGGCGGGTGACGGGTGGGAGTTTGGTGCGTGCAGGCGAGCGCAGGACACGTGCGCAGCACATCTAACCTGATTCCTCCCCCCAGTGCCGAAGACGCGCCTTCGGCGAGGTACCTAAAGGCGCTCAATCTGACGATAGCAACCGCAAAAGACAGGTCTGGAATCCAAAGGGCGCCGGTCGCTCAATTAACATGAGTGCATACCGAGAACGCTAGATATCAGCTCGCTTTGTGATGTAAAGGCTGTTGGAAACGTCGTTCATGGCGCTGCGGCGTCGATCTAATTGAATTAGTATATGGCCACTGATTCTTGGTCTCTTTTGTGGGGCACACATGCCGGCAATTATCAATTTTGACGATGCTACAACGGAGAAATTGTTCGGGGCCGATGATGCTGAGAACGAAAGGGACGAGCGATTTAAGGAGTATTTTTATTATAACAAAATTTTTGATAATCTCAACAATGACTTGCCGGTCCGACTATTGGTTGGACACAAGGGCATTGGCAAAAGTGCTTTGTTGAAAAGGGCTTATCTGAGCGATAGAGAAGATAAGCGGCTGGCCGTGAGATTGCAACCTAGCGATATATTGGGTGTGAAGGGGGACGCGCCGCTGGGGGATTTCAATATTCTGATTGAAAGATGGAAGGGCGGACTATTGGCGGCAATTGCTACTAAAGTAGTCCAGGAATTTGCTAATGATGCCATCGACAGAGCACAACTGTCCGGACTAAGCGCCAAGGTTGCCAGTTTTATTCCATTCGTTGCTAGCCAGCTAACCCAGCGCGTTAAATCAATTGTTGACGCTACAGACGGCGAGATTGTACGCGGCTTTGCAACAGGCGGCCCAATAAACATTTATATCGATGATATCGATCGAGGTTGGTCGGCATCAGAGCTGGATATTAGAAATATATCGGCGCTTCTGAATGCGGTTCGCGATATATCGGGCTCGGAACAGCGAATTCGGTTTAGAATAGCACTGCGGACAGATGTTTATTATTTGGTGCGTACGTCTGATGAATCAACTGACAAGATAGAGCGGCATGTTGTTTGGATGAACTGGACCAGCCATGAAATTCTTTGTGTTATCGCCAAGCGTATTACGACATATTTTGGAGATAAATTCACTCAGGAGCAGCTCTTTGCGATGCCGCAAGTCGAAATATCGAGTCGGATCTTGTCCAAGGTTATTGAGCCGCGTTTCCAAGGTAACGGACATTGGAGCAACAGGCCAATACACAATGTCCTAACCTCTCTGAGTCGGCGGCGTCCAAGAGATATGGTTAAGCTTATGCACGGCGCGGCACGAAAGGCTTACGGATCGGGTCACGCAATAATATCGTCAAAGGATCTTGAGTCTTCGTTTGAAGCTTACTCTGGGGAGCGCCTCCAGGATATTATCAATGAATTCCGGACGGAATTGCCTAACATCGAGAGGCTGGTTCTTGGTTTTAAGCCTTCAAGAAGAGCGAGAAAGGCGAGTGACTCATATTTGTTTGCCACGGACGCGCTCGTAACCAAGTTGAAGACTATAGCGCAGAATTCAGCCCTTCAATTTAAGAGTGGAAGGTTGGTGACTCCCCGTGGGCTAATCCAGTTCTTGTACAAGATTGAATTCATAACTGCACGGATGGATTCAGACGCAGGAATACAACGCAGACATTTCGATCAAAATCGGTTCTTGGCGAGCGAGATTGCAGAGTTCGGTTATGATTGGGAGATTCATCCTGCATATCGGTGGGCATTGCAGCCGCATGACGTTCACAGAATATTGGATGGAGTCGCCGCAAGCGACTGATTGTTGTTATCCATCCGCAGATGAAGTACGCAAATACCTACTACTTGTCCCTTCTTCGCACCGCCATCAACACTTCCTAGCAAACGCCTCCAACGCTTCGACGTACGGCGCCGTCACAAGTCCCTGCGCCTTGATCCATCCATCGTCGTAATACGTGCTCGCGTAGCGCTCGCCGGGGTCGCAGATGAGGGTGACGATGGAGCCGGTCTCGCCTCGCGCGATCATTTCCTCGGCGAGTTTCAGCGCGCCGAACAGATTGGTGCCGGTCGAGCCGCCGCACTTTCTCCCGAGTACGCGCTCCAGCCAGTGGATCGTCGCGACGCTCGCGGCATCGGGCACGCGCATCATGCGGTCGATGACGCTGGTGACGAACGACGCCTCCACGCGCGGGCGGCCGATGCCCTCGATGCGCGATCCCGTGTCGATGCGCAAGGACCGGTCGCCGGTGCGGAAGCATTCGTAGAACACCGAGTTCTCTGGATCGACGACGCACAGGCGCGTGCTGCCGAGCGTGCCGGGGCGGTAGCGGATGTAGCGGCCGATGGTCGAGGACGTGCCGCCGGTGCCGGCGCTGACGACGACCCAGGCGGGCGCGGGGTGCCGTTCAAGCCGCAACTGCGCGAACAGGCTCTCGGCGATGTTGTTGTTGCCGCGCCAGTCGGTCGCGCGCTCGGCGTAGGTGAACTGGTCCATGTAGTGGCCGCCCGTTTCGGCGGCGATGCGGGCGGCGTCGTCGTAGATCGCGGCGGGCGCGGTGAGGCGGACCTCGCCGCCTAAAAATTCGATGGCCGCGATCTTGGGCGTGGCTGTCGTGCGCGGGGCCACCGCGATGAACGGAATGCTCAGCAGGCGCGCGAAGTAGGCTTCCGAGATCGCGGTCGAACCGGACGAGGCTTCGACCACCGGCGCGCCCTCGCGGATCCAGCCGTTGCACAGCCCATAGAGGAACAGCGATCGCGCGAGCCGATGTTTCAGGCTCCCCGAGGGGTGCGAGGATTCGTCCTTGAGGTAGAGGTCGATGCCCGCTGCCGCG
>LNEA01000568.1 GCA_001464855.1 Rhizobiales bacterium Ga0077530 | reverse complement strand
GCATCCCGAAGACGGCCGCGGCTGGGATGTCATCGGGCCGGTTTATCTGCGCCTCGGTCGCTATGGCGACGCCGCGAACGCGTTTCAGCAGGCATTGCGGCTGGTCGGCGAAAGCCAGGATCGGCTGGCCGGCCTCGCCGAGGCACAAATACTTGCGAGCGATGGGGTCGTGACAGAAGCCGCACGCGCCGCATATGCGCGCATCCAACAACTCGCCCCCGAGCGGATGGAGCCGCGGTTCTGGCTCGCCGTGGCCGCGGAGCAGGACGGAAAGTTTGAAGAGGCCGCGACGGCCTACGCCAAGCTTCTGGGTGAAGGCGATGAGACGGCCGAGTGGCGCCCGACCGTGGTCGAGCGCTGGCGTGCGGCGCGCACGAAGCTGGGTCTTCCAACAGACCCGCTGCCGCCGGGCAAGGGCGTCCCGCCCGCGGCGGGCAAGGTCGCGTCGGTGGCGTCCGCCGGCAAAGCGCCAGGTCTCGCGAAGGATGATGTCGACGCCGCGCAGTCGATGACGCCAGAAGCTCGTCGCCAAATGATCGAAGGCATGGTTGCAGGTCTCGACAAGCGGCTGAGCGAAGACGGCCGCGACCTCGAAGGATGGCAGCGGCTGATCCGCGCTTACGTCGTGCTCGGCCGGCGCGAGGACGCGCAAGCGGCGCTCAAGCGGGCGCAGGCAGCGTTGGCCCAGGAAGCGGCGTCGCTTGAAGTGCTGGGCGCGTTGGCGCTAACGCTGGGGCTGTCTTCATGAGCCGCCGTCGCAGAAGAGGCATCCTGATTGCCGGCGCGCTTGGTGTGCTTGCCGTTGCGGTCGGGCTGGTGCTGGTGGCGCTGCGCGATTCAATCGTGTTCTTCCACACGCCGAGCGACCTTTCGGCGAAGTCGGTGCCGGTCGGCCAGCGCATCCGGCTCGGCGGCCTCGTCGCGACGGGAAGCGTCAAGCGCGGGCAAGGCGCGGACGTCGAATTCTCCATTACCGACACCGCCGAGCAAGTGACGGTGCGCTATCGCGGTGTGCTGCCGGATCTATTCCGCGAAGGTCAGGGCGTGGTGACGGAAGGCAAGCTCGAGGACGGCAAGATTTTCCGCGCCGATACGGTGCTGGCGAAGCACGACGAAACCTACATGCCGCCCGAAGTCGCGAAGGCGCTGAAGGAAAAAGGGCTCTGGCAGCACGGCGCGCCGCCGCCTGCAACCACCGCCCCGCAACCGGTCAGCGAAAAGAAATGATGCGAGGAATGACCCGCACATGATCGTCGAGCTTGGACACTTCGCACTGGTGCTCGCCTTCCTCGTCTGCCTCGTGCAGACCGTGCTGCCGATGTGGGGCGCAAGGATCGGTGATACCCGCCTCATGTGCGTCGGCGAGCCGGCGGCGCTTGCGCAGTTCGGACTGCTGATCGTTGCGTTCGCTGCGCTCACGCACGCCTACGTCACGAGCGACTTTTCGGTCGCCAACGTGTACGCCAACTCGCATTCGGAGAAGCCGCTCATCTACCGCATCTCCGGCGTGTGGGGGAACCACGAAGGCTCGATGCTGCTGTGGGTTCTGATCCTGGCGCTGTTCGGTGCGGCCGTCGCCGCCTTCGGCACCAACCTCCCGGAAACGCTGCGCGCCAACGTGCTGAGCGTGCAGGCGTCAATCGCGCTCGCGTTCCTGCTGTTCATCCTGCTCACATCGAACCCCTTCCTGCGCCTCGATCCCGTTCCGGCGGATGGGCGCGGCCTCAATCCGATCCTGCAGGATCCGGCGCTGGCCTTCCATCCGCCGTTCCTTTACGCGGGCTACGTCGGCTTCTCTATGGCGTATTCGTTCGCGATCGCCGGCCTGATCGAGGGTCGCACGGACGCCGCGTGGGCGCGCTGGGTGCGGCCGTGGACGCTGGCTGCGTGGATGTGTCTGACGGTCGGCATCGCTATGGGCTCGTGGTGGGCCTACTACGAACTCGGCTGGGGTGGCTGGTGGTTCTGGGACCCGGTCGAGAACGCGTCGTTCATGCCGTGGCTCGCCGGCACCGCGCTGCTGCACTCGGCCGTCGTCATGGAGAAGCGCGAGGCGCTCAAAGTCTGGACGATCCTCCTGGCGATCTTGACGTTCTCGCTGTCGCTGATGGGTGCGTTCCTGGTCCGGTCGGGAGTGCTCTCGTCGGTTCACGCTTTCGCCGTCGACCCCGAGCGCGGCGTGTTCATCCTCGCGATCATGATGGTGTTCATCGGTGGCGCTCTGACGCTCTATGCATGGCGGGCGCCGAGCCTGCGCCAAGGCGGCATCTTCGCGCCGATCAGCCGCGAAGGTGGGCTGGTGCTCAACAATGTGCTGCTGACGACGGCGACTGGTACGGTGCTGATTGGCACCCTCTATCCGCTCGCGCTCGAATCGATCAACGGCGCCAAGATTTCCGTTGGTCCGCCGTACTTCAATTCGACCTTCGTGCCATTGATGGTGCCGCTGCTCCTGGCATTGCCGTTTGGCCCGCTGATGGGTTGGAAGCGCGGCGACATTCACGCGGCCCTGCAACGTCTGTGGGTCGCGGGACTGCTGGCGATCTGCGCCATTGTCGCGGTTTTCGCGGTGGTCCAGCGAGGCCCGTGGCTCGCGCCGTTCGCGATGGCGCTCGGCGTATGGGTGATCGCTGGCGCCATCAGCGAGCTTTTGGTCCGTGTCCGCGCCGGCAACGCCGACAGCGCCGAGGTCTTTCGCCGTTTGCGCAATCTGCCGCGTTCCGTCTATGGCACCACCGTGGCGCATGCCGGCGTCGGCGTCATGGTGCTCGGGATCACCGCGACCAGCGCCTGGCAGAGCGAAAAAATCCTCACGATGCGCCCTGGCGAGACAGCGGACATCGCCGGTTACGCACTGACGTTCAAGGGTGTGGCACCCGACAATGGGCCCAACTATCGCGAAGTGGTGGGCGTCGTGAGCGTCACGCGCGGCGGCCAATCGGTGGTCGATCTCGCGCCGTCGAAGCGCCAATACAGCGCGCCGCCCCAGGCGACCAGCGAGGCCGGCATCTATGTCGCATTGTTGGGCGATCTCTACGTCGTGCTCGGCGACGAAGCCGGCGACGGCGCCTACGCGGTGCGAATGTATTTCAATCCGCTGGTGCGCCTGATCTGGATCGGGACCATCATCATGTTCATCGGCGGCGCGCTGTCGCTGAGCGACCGGCGGCTGCGGGTTGGCGCGCCCCGCCGCGCTCGACGGCGCGGCCCAGCGGCCGTGCCGGCGGAGTGACCATGATCGAGAAAAGTGCGCGCGCGATCCTGGTGGTGCTTTCCCTCATCGTGGCGAGCGCTGCGGCCTACGCGGTGCAGCCGAACGAAGTGCTTCCCGATCCGGCGCTCGAAGCGCGAGCCCGCGGCCTCTCGGCAAACCTGCGCTGCCTCGTCTGCCAAAATCAATCGATCGACGATTCCGACGCGCCGCTCGCCCGCGATCTGCGCCTGCTCGTGCGCGAGCGTCTGGTTGCCGGCGATAGCGACGCCGAAGTCACGCGCTTCCTGGTTGCGCGTTATGGCGAGTTCGTCCTGCTCCGGCCGCCCTTGGGCTGGCACACCCTCATGTTGTGGCTGACGCCGGTCTTGTTGCTCATGCTGGCGGCGGGGGGCATCGGCTGGCGCCTCGTGAAGGCACGCGGTCAGCATATCGCGCCTGCGCAATCGCCCCTGACGGCCGATGAGCAGGCGCGTCTCGCAAGCCTGATGAAGGACACAACCTCAAGAAATTGAAGGTTAAGCAGGCTCGGCAACCGCGTCTGGATTGCAAATATTGCAACTTGCGAATATTCATTGTGGGTGTGACCGGGCGGCTGTCGAAGGCCTCCGCACTGCGAAAAGGCATCCAGAGCCATGTCCAGCGACGTTCTCGCCAAGGTTTCGCCGGAGGACGGCAACCCGCCGCCCGGCGAGGTGCTCGACCAGATGCGATGGGCGGCTGAGGAGGCCGCGAACGTGCTGCGGTCGATCGGCAGCCCGTATCGACTGATGATCCTCTGCCTGCTCGTCGAGCGCGAGAAGACCGTGACCGAAATCTGCGATGCCATCGGTGCGCGCCAGAGCCTGACCTCACAGCATCTGACGCGGCTCCGTCTCGATGGTCTCGTCAAAGCCGAGCGGCGCGGACATTTCGCCTACTACTCGCTGACCGATACCGTGGCGAAGGAGATCGTGGCGACGCTCTATCGTCATTACTGCGCGAAGGGGATGTTGCCAGAGAAAACCTGAGCGCGGATCACGCGCCATAGGCGACTTGGGAGGAGGCCGTGGAATTGCGACGCCGCATGCCCGTACTACTGGCGGGATCTGGATTGATTGCGCTTCTCGCCGCCGACGTCAGCAAGGTCAGTGCCACCGCAAACGACAGCAAGCTTTTCGCTTACGGCCGCCACCTTTCGGGCGAGTGCAGCGCCTGCCATCGTGTTGACGGGGCCGACAACGGCATTCCCTCGATCACCGGGTGGGATCCCGAAGAATTTGTTGCGACGCTGATTTTTTACCGCAACGGCGAGCGGACGAACGAGGCCATGGTGTCTGTGGCACAGTCCATGGATGAGCCCGAATACCGCGCGCTCGCGGCCTACTTCGGCTCGCTGCCGAAGCCGGCGAAGGCGACCAAGAAGAGGTGATCGGGCTCAGCCTTTGACACCGGCGTCCGCGAGTTTGCCGCCAGACGCCGCGAGCCGCTCGAGCAACGGCGCGACGTTCCAGCGCGCACCATGGCGCGCCTCGTAGCCCTTGATCTTCTCGACGACCTTGGCGAGCCCCATCTCCTCGATCTGCCACATTGGACCGCCGCGCCAGCCGGGAAAGCCGTAGCCGTTGAGATAGATCGTATCGATGTCGGAAGCACGCAGCGCGATGCCCTCGTCGAGAATTTGCGCGCCCTCATTGGCGAGTCGCAGCAGGCACCGCTCGACGATCTCTTCGGCCTCTGGCTTGCGGTTGGCGCGTCCCTGCGCCGCGCCTTCCTTAGCGAACATCGCCTCGATTTGCGGATCGCTCTGGCGTTTGCGATCGGCGCCGTAGGAATACATCCCCGCGCCGGTCTTCTGGCCGTGCCGCCCCATCTCGACGATGGCATCGGTTACGCGATAGAACCGCGCACGCTCCTCGCTCGGCTTGTGTTCTTGGCGGATGCGGTAGCCGACATCGAGACCAGCCATATCCATCATCGCATTGGGGCCCATAGCGAGCCCCCACGACTCAAGAGCGTTGTCGATATCGGCCGGCGTCGCGCCTTCGAGCATCATCGCCTGCACTTCTTCGAGATACGCTTCGACCATGCGGTTGCCGATGAAGCCGAAGCAGACGCCGGAGACGACGCCGACCTTGCCGATGCGCCGGGCGATCGCCATCGCGGATGCAAGCGCGTCTTTGGCAGTCGCCTTGCCGCGTACGAACTCCAGCAGACGCATGATGTTGGCCGGTGAAAAGAAATGCATCCCGAGCACATCCTGCGGCCGTTTGGTGGCGGCGGCGATCTGGTCGACGTCGAGCGTGGAGGTGTTGCTCGCGAGGATGGCGCCGGGCTTGGCGACGGCATCGAGCTTGGCGAAGATCTCCTTCTTCAACGCCATGTTCTCGAACACCGCCTCGATGATGAGATCGGCGTTGGTGAGCACCTTGAGATCGAGGCCCGTCGCCAGATTGCCGATGCGGCGCGCGCCTTCATCCTCGGTGATGCGGCCGCGCTTGACGTTGCTGTCGATCGTATCGCGGATCCGCTTGGCGCCGTGGTCGAGAGCGCCCTGGTTGGTCTCGACGACTGTCACAGGCAGCCCGGCGTTGAGGAAGGCGAGCGCGATGCCCGTGCCCATCGTGCCGGCGCCGAGGATGCCGACTGTCTTGATCTCGCGCGGCGTCACGTCCTTGCCGATATCGGGAATGTTCGCCACTTGCCGTTCGGCGAAGAAGGCGTACTGCAGCGCGCGCGCATAGGGCTTGCCGGCCAGTTCCAGGAACAAATCGCGCTCGCGGGCGAGGCCGCTCTTGTAGTCCGATCCGACCGCGGCCTCGACGGCGGCGATGCAGTTCTTCGCGGCCATTGGGCCGGACGGATGCCGCGCGATCGAGGCGCGCTTGTTGTCGAACAGGTCCTTCGGCAGGCTCGCTGGATCAATGCGGGTGGCGCTGATCGGTCGCGGTCCCTTGCCGGCGGCAACAAGCTCGCGCGCGAACGCAATCGCGCCCTCGACGACGTCACCCTCGACGACGCGATCGACGAGACCGACCTTGGCCGCTTTCTCGGCGTTGATCGGATTGCCCGACACGATCATGTCGAGGGCAGCCTCGACGCCGATGAGGCGAGGCATGCGCTGCGTGCCGCCGGCGCCCGGTAGGATCCCGATCTTGACTTCGGGGAGACCGAGCTGGCTGGCAGCCTTCGTTGCAACGCGGTAGTGACAGCCGAGCGCGACCTCCAGTCCGCCACCGAGCGCCAGTCCGTTCAATGCGGCAACGACCGGTTTGCCCGACGCTTCCATGCCGTCGATGACCTCCCCCAGCCCTGGCGGTTTCGGCCCGGACCGAAATTCGGTGATATCGGCGCCGGCGGAAAACGCGCGGCCCTCGCCGGTAACCACGATCGCTTTGATTGTCGGATCGGCGTTGGCGGCGGCGATGCCATCCTTGAGGCCTTGGCGGACACCCTGCGCCAGCGCATTGACCGGTGCATGTTCCAGCCGGATGACGGCGACATCGCCGGACTTCGTCAGGGTGGCCGTGGCCATGGTTGTTACTCCTAAAGTTCGGGACGCGGACAGCTATGCTGCCGACAACCGTTCAGCCTGCTTGGCTTGGGGGACCCTGGCGTTTAACTTCGCGTCATAACAATCCGGGAGAAACGCGCCATGCTCAAGGGCCAGATGATGGACCAGCCGCTGCTGGTCTCGAGACTGATCGATTTCGCCGCCGAGGTCCATGGCCCGGGCACGATCACGACGTCGACCGTCGAAGGCGGCCTCCATCGATATACCTATGCTCAGTCGCGCCCACGGATCGCGCGCCTCGCCAATGCGCTCCTCAAGCTCGGGGTCAAGCCCGGCGATCGCGTCGCGACGCTCGCGTGGAACACGTATCGGCATTTCGAACTCTATTATGCGATCTCCGGAATCGGCGCGGTCTGCCATACGATCAATCCGCGCCTCTCGCCGGATCAGATGGCCTACATCGTCAATCACGCGCAGGACAAGATTCTTTTCTTCGATCTGACATTCGCGCCGTTGATCGCCAAGCTGGCACCCGCTTTCCGCCCCGTCGGCACCTACTTCGCCATGACGGACCGGGACCATATGCCCAGCGCGCCAACCGTCGAGAACCTGCAGTGCTACGAGGAATTGCTCGAGACCGGTGAGCCCGAGATCGAGTGGCCGGAAATGGATGAGCACGCGGCGTGCGCGCTTTGCTACACGTCGGGCACGACCGGCGATCCCAAAGGATCGCTCTACTCAAATCGCTCGACGGTCCTGCACACGCTGTTCACGATCTCCTGTGTCGGCTCGCCGTTCGGTGTCAATAAGCCCGTCCTGCCGGTCGTCCCGCTTTTTCATGCCAACGCCTGGGGCCTCCCCTACGCGGCCGCCGTCTCCGGAACGCCACTGGTGTTCCCGGGCCCCCGGCTCGACGGTGCCAGTCTGTTCGATCTCATGGAGAGTGAAGCGGTCTATTCCTCGTGGGGTGTGCCGACCGTGTGGCTGGGCCTCATCGCGGAGATGAAACAACGCGGGCGCAAGCCACGCAATCTCAGCGAGGTGATTGTTGGTGGTTCCGCGCCACCGCCCGCGATGATCGAGACGTTCGAGCGCGATTTCGACATCCGCGTTCTGCACGGCTGGGGGATGACCGAGATGAGCCCCATCGGTGCCTTCACGCCGCAACGCGCCAATGATCCGTCGCTGACGCTCGACCAGCGCGTCAAGGCGAAGGCGATCCAGGGCCAGCGCATGTTCGGTGTCGATCTCAAGATCGTCGACGAGGAGGGCAAGCGGCTGCCGCAGGATGGCACGGCCAGCGGAGAGCTGTTCGTGCGTGGCAACGCGGTCGTGAACGGGTACTTCAATAACGAAGAGGCGACCGCCCGCGCGCTCGACAAGGATGGCTGGTTCGGGACCGGCGATGTGGCGCGGATCAGCCCCAACGGCTTCCTCACGATCGTCGACCGGACCAAGGACATGGTGAAGTCGGGCGGCGAGTGGATCAGCTCGATCGATGTCGAGAATACGGTCATGAGCTGCCCGGGCGTTGCCAACGCGGCGGTGATCGGCGTGCCGCATCCAAAGTGGACGGAACGGCCGCTGCTGGTGGTCGTGAAGGCGCCAGGCGCCGACGTGACCAAGGAAGCGATCCTTGCGCACGTGGCAAAGAAGCTTGCGGTCTGGCAGGTGCCCGATGACGTCATCTTCGCCGAAGCCTTGCCCATGACGGCGACGGGCAAGGTATCCAAGCGCGAGCTGCGGGCGACCTACGGTGCGCACGTCCTGCCGGAGTAGAGCGCGCAGGATCTGCACAGCCAGTATTGTCCAGATCCCCACAAAAGCCATGTTCCTGCCGCCAAGCCCAAGCAGAGTCTTTGCGGCGAATCGGTCGATGGAACGATGGCAGGTGGGCGGTTGGTGACGAGTGATCCGGAACGGCGGTCGTCGTGGGCATGGGCCTGCGTCGTCATTCTGGCGATCGTCGCATCAGTGATGGTGATCGTTCCGGCCGTCAGCCAAGCTCCCGGCGTCGGTGCTCCCAAGGAAGTGCTCCAGCTCTCGATGGAGCCAGTGCACCAACGCGTGGTCGACTTCGCTTGGCGAACCGGTGCGCAGATTGTGGAAACCTATCAGCGGTCGCCGATCCTCGTGATCGGTCTCGCGATTGCCGGCTTGCTGCCGCTGCTGGCGGGCGTCGTCGCATTCGGCCGCGCGATGCGGCGGCGTCGCCCAGTGATGGTGCTCGCATCGGTGACAAGGCGTGGATTGAGATTGCGACCGGTGGTGCTGGCGTTGAAGATGGGACGTTGGCGCCGATTCTGTTCTCCGGCGAAATGCTGCGCATCGGGCGGCACAGCGACAATGACATCGCGCTCGATCATGCGTCGGTGCATCGGCATCACGCACTCATCCAGCGGACGCCCGATCGCGAATTCGTTCTGGTCGACCTGACCGCCGGCACCGGTAACGTGCTCCTGCTGAACGATCGGCGCGTCGATCGGTCTGCGGGGTTGCGCGATGGTGATCGGATCATGCTCGGCGAAACCGCGGTCGGCAGCCTCGCGCCGGTTGCTTCCAAATCAACCAACAGACCTTCACGCCAATCCTCCAGGGAGACCATGCATGCCGAACGAGACGCCAGTGACGAGGCCACCGGACGGGCAGCCGATCGGGTCGAAACGCGGCGGCTTAATGCGGCCGATCGGATCGCTGCGCGACGCGCTGATCGCGGCAGGTCGTGATGACCGGCGGATCACGCAGATTGTCGATCGCGGTACTACGGAGCCGCGCCGTGACGCAGCCCGCGAAGAAGCCCACGAGGTCCACGACTCCGTGACCGCGCGCGCCCCGAGCGACGCGCCGCCGCCGCTGCCGGTCGTGCTGCTAACCGCCCCGCCGACGCCGGCAACGACGTCTGCGCCATTGGAAATCGTCGCCCCCGCCGCCCCCGCAGCCGATCGGCCGGCCGGCAATCACGTCGAGACCATGCCCGATGCCGTGGCGCGGCACGATCCCATTTCCGCCCCGCCGCGCACGCAACTCGTGCGCGGACGCTCCACCGTGAGTGATCGTTGGCGGACCCGGCCTCGGGGCCTTCCGGCCGATTTACGAGGGCAACAACACAATCGGTCGCGCCTCGACGCAACGTATACCGCTCGATTTCGGCGACGACGCCATTTCCAACGAAGAGCAGGCCTACCTGCGCTACGATTCCATTGACCGCAAGTATCTGCTCGTGCCCAACCTCGCGAAGACCAACATCGTGGCCGTTAACGAAAAAAAGCCGACCGGCGCCGTCGAGCTGTCGGCCATGGATCTCGTCACCGTCGGGCGGACGCAGCTCGCTTTCGTGCCGTTTTGTGGCGTAGAATTCGATTGGTCCGAGCTCAACGATCTCAAGGGTTGAGCTGGTCGCCGCGCCCCGTATCGCGGCGCGGTCCGTTTAGCCGGCAGCCCTTGCGGCGCCGACAGCTCTTGACGCTCCGGCGCCGAGCACCCATGAAATTGGGGCGCCTGGCGCGCATCGATCATCGAACAGAGGCTCGGCCGTGAAGTTGCAGTATGCCGTAAGGGCGAGTCAGGGTGGTCGCAGCTACCAGGAAGATTCCGCCGTCGTCTGGCCGGCGGCCGATGACCCGAAACACGGCTCGACTGATGGGACGCAGCTTCTCGCGGTCTTGGCGGATGGCATGGGTGGACATGCTGGCGGCGCGATTGCCAGCGACGCGGTCTGCAAGAACTTCAAGGCGCAGTACGTCGAGCAGAGCGGTGGTGCGCGCGATCGCCTGCGGTCTGCGCTCGATGCGGCCAACGGCGCGAT
>LNEA01000567.1 GCA_001464855.1 Rhizobiales bacterium Ga0077530 | reverse complement strand
TGCGACGTCGCCCTCGGTCTTGAGATGGAGCAGGTCGGGATGACGGCGGATCGTGCCGGTCGACGTGCAGGGGGCGTCGAGCAGCACCGCGTCGAAGAATTCCGTCGGCTTCCAGTCGAGGATGTCGGCCTGGACGGTCGTCACATGATCGCTGAGGCGGAGGCGGCGCATGTTTTCGTCGAGCCGGCCCAAGCGCGTCGCGCCATGATCGACGGAGACGACGTGCGCGCCGAGACTCGCGAGCTGGGCCGTCTTGCCGCCCGGTGCCGCGCAGAGATCAGCGACGCGCTTGCCTGCGACATTGCCGAGCAGCCGCACCGGGAGACTCGCGGCCGCATCCTGAACCCACCATGCGCCGTCGGCAAAACCGGGAAGCTCCTCGATCGCGCCGTGATCGCCCAAGCGAACCGAATCCGTCGGCAGCGCAACGCCACCGAGTTGCTCGACCCACGACGCGAGTTCGGCGGGCACTTTCAGCGTGACGTCGAGGGCTGCTTCCGCAAGGCTTGCCTCGGCAATGCGGCGCGCGGTGTCCGGCCCGTAGGCCGCCGACCAGCGCGTGAGCATCCAAGGGGGCATGTCGGTTGCGACGACATCCAGCGTTGCAAGGATCTTCGGCCCTTCGGCCGCGACCTTGCGAAGAACTGCGTTGGAAAGCTTCGCGTACCGCTCGGTCTTGGGATCGCGCTGGGCCTGTTCGACCGCAAGATAGATCGCGGCGTGACCGGGTGTGCCGAGCAGCAGAAGCTGCGCTGCGGCGCTGAGCAGGATCAGTTCGGCGCGGCGGGCTTCGCGCGGCAGCGGCCGTTCGATGAAGCGGTTGACGATTGCCATCAGCCGTCCGCGATTGCGCAATACTGATGCCGCCAGCAAATGCGCGAAGGCGCGGTCGCGCGGCGGCAGAACACGCTGGCGCGCGCCCGATTGGGTGGCGCTCATCGCGTCTTCGAGCGTCTTGCCGCGCCCGAGCACGCCGTCGAGAATGTCGACCGCCATCACCCGGGCCTCCAGGCCGGAGGGCGGCGGCGGCGCCGTGGTGGTTTTGCGAACAGGCTTCCTGTCACCCGGTCCGCTCGAGACCGGCTGTCCCGGGCGAATGGCGGTTTGTGAATCCGGGCGGCGGTATTTGCTTTTGGGCGGCGCTTTCGTCCGATCTCGTGCCACCCGTCAACCCCACGGGCCGCGAGAGCCCGACGGCGGAGGACCGCTCCACGGCCCGCTTGCGGAGGAAGGCCCGGGCGATGACGCGCTCGGTGCTGGGCCGCTGCTGTAGTCCGTCACGCGCATCTCCTGCGCGAGCGCTTCAAGCTCGGCAATGCGGTTGTCGGTGTTGGGATGCGTCGAAAACAAATTGTCCATGCCGTGTCCGGAGAGCGGGTTGATGATGAAGATGTGCGCGGTTGCGGGCGCGGCCTCGGCGGTTGGGTTCTCGATCTGCCGGGCATACGTATTGATCTTGTCGAGCGCGGAGGCGAGCCACAGGGGATTACCACAGATCAGCGCACCGAGGCGGTCGGCCTGATACTCGCGGGAGCGGCTGATCGCCATCTGGACCAGCATCGCGGCCATCGGCGCGAGCAGCATCGCCGCAATCGACGTGATCATCGACATCGCGCCGCCGCCGTTGTTTCGGTTGCCGCCGAACATCGTGTGGAACTGGAGGTACTGCGCGAGCATCGAGATGGCGCCGCCGATGGTTGCGGCGACGGTCATGATCAAGGTGTCGCGGTTCTTGATGTGGGCCAGCTCGTGGGCCATCACGCCGGCGACTTCCTCGCGGCTGAGGGACTCGAGCAGGCCCGTCGACGCGGCGACGGCGGCATTCTGCGGGTTGCGGCCGGTCGCGAAAGCGTTCGGTTGGGCGCTATGGAGGACATAGACACGCGGCATGGGCAACTCGGCCCGGGCCGCGAGGTCGCGTACGATGCCGTAATATTCCGGCGCCGACCGCTCGTCGACTTCCTCCGCCCCGTGCATGGACAAGACCATCTTGTCCGACTTCCACAGGCTGAAGGCGTTCATGCCGAGCGCAACCACGAACGCGATGACCATGCCGGTCTTGCCGCCCGCAAGTCCGCCGATGGCGACGAAAATCGCGGTCAGCAGGGCGAGCAGCATGGCAGTTTTGGCAAAGTTCAGCGGCATCTAGCACTCCTGGTTTTCCTGCGCGCCATGACCACATACAGGGCACGTCGGAAGTTGCGCATGGTATATGGTGTGTGCGACGGCGGATAGCCAGTGACCCACGCGCCAGGGATAAGAGTCGTGACGACGAACGAGACCAAGCCCGAAACCGCCAGGACCGAGGAAGCGCCGAAGCGCCCGCTGACGCCCGAGGCCGAGCGTGCCCTGGCCGAGGCCGAGGAACGCCGCAAAAGGGTGGCCAAGCGGGCCCCGATCCGGTGCGCTATGGCGACTGGGAAAAGGGCGGCATCATTTCTGATTTCTGAATGGTGTACGCTGACGGCGGCGGGCGCGACGGTTAACAATCGGTTTCAATTCGGGACGTGATTGGCGGTTGGACGTCCGGTCTGCCGCGCGTTGGGGGGCTACGGTGCCATCGCCGGTCGCCGTGCTCGACTCCTTCGCGACGGGCCATCGCCTGAAATAAACGGAATTCGGCCGCGTCGACGGCGATGCGGGCCGGTCTCGGTGAACCGCGCAAGACTTCAGCAACCATGAACGATCGTCGCGGCCGTTAACCCGCGCTTTACCGGCTTGCGCCCCGCGGATCCGGCACAAGCGCTGCAAATCTCATCTGCAATTCATTCACACCTGTCCCAGGATGAGAGCAGATGCTGACCATGCATCGTCAACTTGTGAAGCGCTTCCGCCGGTCCGAGGACGGCGCCATCGCAATCATTTTCGCGCTCACCATCTCCGTGCTCGTGATGATGGCCGGTCTCGCCATTGATGTCGGCCGCGTCATGCACGCGTCGGCCAAGATGAGCTTTGCGCTCGATGCGGCGGTGCTCTCGGCGGCGAAGAGCATGCGCGAGGGCGGGATCTCCGACGAGGACGTGAAGCAGATTGCCGAGCGGTATTTCCAGCTCAACTTCGCCGGCTCCGGCGTCAATTACACCGTCACCGGCGACCTCGGCGTGGCCATCAACCGCGATACCAATTCGATCGAGCTCAATGTTCTCGGTCAAGTGCCGACCCTTTTCGCGCGCATCGCCGGCATCGACCAGTTTACGGTGCCGCGCACCGCCACCGCCATCTATGAGAGCAACGACGTCGAACTCGCACTCCAGCTCGACGTGACCGGTTCGATGGCTGGCCGGAAGCTCGCGGATCTCAAGCTCGCCGTGCACGACCTCCTCGACATCATGCTGCCGGATGAAGGCACGACGAATAAGGTGCGCGTCGGTCTCGCCCCGTTCTCGGCCGGCGTCAACGCGGGACCCTACGCGGCCGCCGTCACCGACGGGCGTTCAAGCGACGGCTGCGTCTACGAGCGGCGCAACCTCGCCGACCAAACGAGCGAAGCGCCGGCGACCGGTGCGCTTTCTCTCCGGGCGCGCAGCGATCTCACAGGCCGTAGCATTCAAGC
>LNEA01000566.1 GCA_001464855.1 Rhizobiales bacterium Ga0077530 | reverse complement strand
TGGCCGGCGGTGCCGATGGCGCAGGTCGTCGACATCGTTGCCGCGCAGGGCGAGGCGACGCCGTTCCACCGCATGTGCATTTCGATGATTACGCACCCGCGCTCCGACGAGGACACGGTGACGGTGCTGCGCAACTGGACCAACCGCATCGATCCCGCGACGGTGCCGGTCTCGATCCTCTCCAACCCGACAACGATGACGCGCGGCGACGTGCAAACGCTGCACGATCTCGGCGCCGATATTTTCACGGTCGCGCTCGATGCGGCAACGCCGGAACTGTTCGATCGCACACGCGGCAAGGCTGGGAAATCCTGGAGGACGCGCGCGACATCTTCGGGCGGGAAAAATTCGGCGCCCACATCATCGTCGGCATGGGCGAGACCGAGCACGACACGCTGACACTGGTACAGCGCCTCGTCGACATGGGCGGGCACAGCCACATGTTCTGCTTCTTCCCGGAGAAGGGGTCACTGATGGACCATCTCCCGGCGACACCGCGCGACCAGTGGCGCCGCGTGCAACTCGCGCGATACCTGATCGATTACCGCGGCGTGCGTGTCGAACACATGCGCTTCGACGATCAGGGCCGCTTGGCGGACTACGGCATTCCCAAGTCGGAAATGGACAAGGTGATCGACGAGGGCGTTGCGTTCCGCACGTCGGGCTGCCCTGGCAAGGTGCGGGAGGATATTTCAGCGTGCGATCGCCCCTACGGCGACAGCCCGCCCTCGAACATCGCGAGCTACCCGTTCCAGCCTGTCGACGTCGACATCCGCAAAATCCGCCACCAGCTCGGTCTGGAGAAGGCGGGTGAAGTGCACGTCGAGGGGGAGGAATTCGAGGTGGGTTGAGGCGACTTCCCCCTCTCCCCGCGCGCGGGGAGAGGGGGAAAATTACCCCTTCCAAGTCTCCGGGTCACGAATAGCGTCGGCGAGGAAATCGCGGCAGACGTCGATGAGGCGGCGGCCCTTGTCCGCGCTGGCGCGGCGCGCATCACCGACAACGCCGGACGGCGTGAGATCGCCGTAGTTGCGATAGCGCATGACTTGCAGCGGCATCGGCGTCTGGCGCGCCGGTCCGACTGCTTCCGGGAGCTTGTCCAACCGCACCAGATCCGGCGCCACCGCCATCATCATCGAGGTCTCGCCCTCGCAGGCGTGGCGCACGCGCTCCTGGTCCTCGAGGATCGCCGGCATGCCCGGCTGAGCGAGCTCGAAGTAGGTGGTTACACGCACCGTCAGTCCGGTCTCACGCATGAAATCCGGCAGGAACGCGGTGAGCGCGCTGATGTTGCCGCCATGACCGTTGACGATGAAGACGCGCTTGAATCCGTGGCGCTCGATGCTCTTGAGGAACGATAAGAGCACCGTGCGATAGGTCGGAATGTCGAAGGTGAAGGTGCCGCCGCGGGTCATGTGATGCTCGGCCATGCCGCACCACAGCGTCGGCGCAACGACGATCGGCATTTCGGCGGCCAACGCCTCCGCCGCGCGCTGGCACACCGTCTCGCACAGCACGGTGTCGACGCCGACCGCGAGATGCGGCCCGTGCTGCTCCATCGACGCGACCGGCAGGACCACCAGCGCGCCCGCCTTGGCCTTCGCGACCAGCTCCGGCGCCGTCAGCTCTTTCCACATCACCGACGCGGCCATGCCCGTCACTCCTTGCCCGATCGAACTTCGATCATCACTCTTTGATGGTCTGGCCCGTCTTCTGCCAATCGGCGAGGAACATCTCGATGCCCTTGTCGGTCAGCGGATGCTTGACCAGCGCGTGGAGAATTTTCGGCGGGATCGTCGCGACATCGGCGCCAGCGAGCGCGACCTGCTTGACGTGCTCCTCCGAGCGGATCGACGCGGCGAGGATCTCGGTGCCGAGATCGGGATAGTTGTCGTAGATCGTGCGGATTTCCTGGATCAGCTCGATGCCGCTCTGGCCGATGTCGTCGAGGCGCCCGATGAACGGCGACACGAACGTCGCGCCGGCCTTCGCGGCGAGCAGCGCCTGGTTTGCCGAAAAGCACAGCGTCACATTGACCATGATGTCGTCATCGGTCAGGGCGCGGCATGCCTTGAGGCCGTCCCAGGTCAGCGGCACCTTCACGGTCACATTGTCGGCGATGTCGGCGAGGATCTGGCCTTCGCGGATCATACCCTCGGCATCGAGCGCGGTGACCTCGGCCGAGACCGGACCCTCGACGATCTCGCAGATCTCCTCGATGATGGTCTTGAAGTCGCGCCCGGCTTTGGCGATCAGAGACGGGTTCGTAGTGACGCCGTCGAGCAGGCCCAGCGCGGCCAGCTCACGGATTTCGGCGACATCGGCCGTATCGACGAAGAATTTCATGGGTACACCTCATGACCCTGCTATGGGGTCCTGCTATGGGACTGCCCTCGGATCGCCTTGCGCGGACGAGTAGGATGGCAGGTCGATTCGAATTGTAGTCCTAATCCGAGTGTGGGCGGTTTGGAAGACTTGCTGGCAACGATGCTTGGCCCGATGGCCGCCGCACGCCCCCGCGTGCCGGTGATGCTGCCGGTCGCGCTCGACCAGACGTACGATTACGCGGTGCCAGCGGGCGTCGAGGCGCAGCCGGGCGATTTCGTGATCGTGCCGTTCGGCCCGCAGACCCGCATTGGTCTCGTGTGGGACCAGCCGGTCGGCGACCAAGGCAAGCCCGTCGACGAAAAACGCCTGAAAGCCATCATCGAGCGCATGGACGTGCCGGCGCTGCCGGCAATCTCGTTGCGGTTCGCCGAGTGGGTCGGGCGCTACACGCTGGCGCCGCTCGGCATGGTCGTGCGCATGATGATGAGCGCGCAGGCGGTGTTCGAGCCGGTCAAGCAGCGGCTTGGCGTGTCACGCGTCGAGGGCGCCACGGAGCCGCCGCGCATGACACCGGCGCGGTCGCGGGCGTTGGAGATCGCGTCGGATGGGCTGATCCGTGCTCGCAGCGCACTCGCGGCGGAAGCTGGTTGCAGCACCGGCGTCATCGATGGGCTGATCACGGCGGGCTGCCTCGTTGAGGTCGTGATCCCCGAACGTCGCTTCCCGCGGCCGGACCCCGTCCACGCGATCGTAACATTCACCGAGGCCCAGGAGCAGGCTGTCGCAACGCTCGCCGCCGCGGTCGGGGCTGCGACGTTTTCGGTGTCGCTGCTCGATGGGGTCACCGGATCGGGCAAGACCGAGGTCTATTTCGAAGCGGTCGCACGGGCGCTGGAGCAGGGTCGTCAGGCGCTGATCATGCTGCCCGAGATCGCGCTCACCAGCCAGTTCATGGACCGCTTCAAGGCGCGCTTCGGCTGCGCGCCGGCCGAATGGCATTCGGCCCTGTCGGGGCCGGAGCGCGGTCGCGTGTGGCGCGCCGCTGCGACGGGGGAAGCGCGCGTCATCGTCGGCGCCCGCTCGGCGTTGTTCCTGCCCTTTGCCGATCTCGGTCTGATCGTCGTCGACGAAGAACACGACCCCGGCTTCAAGCAGGAAGACCGCGTCCACTATCAGGGCCGCGACATGAGCGTCGTGCGCGCGCATCTCGGCGGGGCGGCGGTCGTGCTGGCATCAGCGACGCCGTCGATCGAGAGCCATGTCAACGCGCGGACCGGCCGCTACCGCCATCTCCACCTGCCGGGCCGCTATACCGGCGTCGATCTGCCCGAGATCACACCGATCGATCTGCGCTCGGCGCCGCCCGAAAAAGGCCGCTGGCTATCTCCGGTGCTGGTCGATGCGATGGTTGGGACATTGGAGCGGCACCAACAAACACTGCTGTTTCTCAACCGTCGCGGCTATGCACCCCTGACGCTGTGCAGAGCCTGCGGCCACCGCATCGAATGCCCGCAGTGCACCGCGTGGCTGGTCGAGCACCGCTTCCGCAATCGGCTCAACTGCCATCACTGCGGCTTCTCGATGCCGCTGCCGTCGAAGTGCCCCAAATGCGGTGAAGCCGACAGCATGGTCGCGTGCGGCCCCGGCGTCGAGCGCATTGCCGAGGAGGTCACCGAGCGATTTCCCGAGGCGCGGGTGGCGCTGCTGTCGTCCGATCTGATCCCGTCGCTCACCGAAATGCGCGAGGTGATCAAGCGCATCGAGAGCGGCGAGATCGACATCATCATCGGGACGCAGATCGTCGCGAAGGGCCACCATTTTCCCGACCTCGCAACGGTCGGCGTCATCGACGGCGACCTCGGCCTCGCGCAAGGCGCCGATCCGCGCGCCGGCGAGAGGACGTTCCAGCTTCTCCACCAGGTCACGGGCCGCGCCGGCCGCATGCAGACCAAGGGCGCTGGTTACATTCAAACGTACATGCCGGAGCATCCGGTGATGGACGCCATCGTGCGCGGCGATCGCGAAGCGTTCATCGAGCGTGAGATTCGCATCCGGCAGTTGGCCATGCTGCCGCCGTTCGGGCGGCTGGTGTCGCTGGTCGTGTCGGCGCGGCACAAGGAACTCGCCGAGACCGCCGCCCGCGACATCGCGCGCCGCGCGCCGGCCGCTCCCCGCATCGAGGTGCTGGGGCCGGCGGAAGCGCCGATCGCCATTATCCGCGGGCGCTACCGCTGGCGGCTGCTGCTGAAAGCGCCGCGCGAACTCGACGTGCAGGCGTATCTGCGCGCGTGGATGGCCGCACTCCCCGAGATCAAGGGCGACCTGCGCCTGACCGTCGACATCGACCCCTACAGCTTCCTCTGATGGGCGTTCTTCGCGCAAACGCTGCGGCAAATCCGCTGGCGTAGGCCGATCCGTGCGCCTGCGGCGAACCGCCCGTGGCGCTAACCCATTGCTGCCGCAAAGGAAGCCAATATGGCGTCGCAGCAAAGCCATAAGCGCCAGTGACTGCTCATAATATAGGCTTAACACGGCCGTCATGACGCGGCACTATTGTGCAATGCAGCAGAGGGCCCATATGCCCTTAGCGAGATCGGTGACGAAGAACACCGGCTCACCAACTACCGGCTCACAAGAGCCCGACCCGAAAGGGGTACTTCATGAGCACAAATCCAGCCGATCTGGCCTTGGATCACGACGAGCCTGCCGATGCGCTATCGATTTCGTCGGCGACCATGCGCAAGCTATGGCCGACCGAACACGACCAGTTTCGCGACCACCTCCTGCGTCTCGACAAGGACACGCG
>LNEA01000565.1 GCA_001464855.1 Rhizobiales bacterium Ga0077530 | reverse complement strand
GCCAGATCCGCCAGCGCATGACCGGCGAAGACGAACAGCGTGCGCTGTGATGGGGAGCCTCGAAAAGACGCCTGAGATTGCGCGAAATCGCTGAGATCTGCGTCGAAGGTCCAGGCAAACGGCATCCGCCCCTTCTCGATAAGCTGCTGGCTCTGCTGGCCTTCGTCCGTCGCGACGACATCGAAGTGGTGAAAACCGGCGGGATGCCAAGCCCGGGCGAGATCGACGGCTGCAACGAACGCGCCCGGCGCCAGCCATGCTGCCTCGACAAACGGCTGCACGAGCCCACCAATTGACACGCTGCTGATGACGACGTCGGCGCCCTCGATGGCGCCTCGAGGATCGTCGACGGCCTTGGCCTCGAAACGAGCGTGGGCGGCGGCTGTAGGCCGTCACGCGTGACAGACCGGGAAGTACGTCCGCGAGAGCGGCGAGGTGGCTGCGCGCTTGCGTCCCGCACCCGATGAAGGCGATCGATGCACTATCCGGCCGAGCGAGGTGCTGGGCGGCGATGGCGGACATCGCGGCTGTGCGCGCCGCCGTGATCGGGTCGGCCTCGATGGTCGCGAGCAACTCCCCGGTCGAGCGCCGGCTCAGCATGATGTGCGAGCGGATTGCGGTCGAGCCATCAACGGGCGCGACGGCTACCCACTTGACGGCGGAAAGATCGGTGCGGGTGTCGGCTGCGACCATTGCCTGGAAGAAATGGCCGATACCGAGGTCGAGATTGGCCTTGGGCAATGCCTTGGCCTCCCCGGATTTGAAGCCGGCGAAGGCGTGACGCACGGCTTGGCGCAAGCCGCCCAGGTCAGCGCAGGCTTCTTCGACTGTCTTTCGGCTGATATGCAGGATGCCTCTCCCGGAGAGGTGATGCGGGGGACCCGCGTGTGTATAACGATTTTCGCGGAAACGTGACAACGGATCGCCCCTGGAACGGTGGCGGACGAGGCCGCGCCGGAGGCGGTTGAGGAAACCGATATGAACCTATCCTACACATTGCAGCGGGTGGCCGAATATCAACCGGGGCGGCCAGCGATCAGCGAGGAAGGCACGGTCCTTACCTATGCCGCGCTCGAAGATCAGGTCGCCCGGGTCGCAGGCGCGTTGCGCAGCCGCCATGGCCTGCGCGACGGGGACCGCATTGGCCTCTGGATGGAAAACTGCCTCGACTACCTGCCGATGATGTTCGCCGCCTGGCGGGCCGGGCTCGCGGTGGTGCCGATCAACGCCAAGCTGCACGCCAAAGAGCTGCAGTGGATCCTCGACAATTCCGGCGCCAAGCTGTGCGTCGTCACGCCGGAGCAGGCGGGGAAACTCGTCGACCTCCCAGCCGGCAGTATGCCTCCCGTGATCGTGACGGGATCGCGCGACCATACCGCGTTGCTGGCCGGCGACCCGATCCGGTCGGCTCCCGTCGGAATCGAGGACGAGGCGTGGCTGTTCTATACGAGCGGCACCACGGGGCGGCCGAAGGGCGCCATCCTCACCCACCGCAACCTGCTGTTCTGCGCCCACGCCTACACCGCCGATATCGACCATCTCGATCACCGCGACACCTGCTTTCACGCCGCCCCCCTGTCGCACGGATCGGGATGCTGGGCGCTCGCGTTCGTTGCCAAGGGCGCCCATAACGTCATCATCCCCGGCTCGTTCGAGCCCGAGCGGATTTTCAACGCACTACCGAAATACACCAACGTCGCCATGTTCGCCGCGCCGACGATGGTAACGCGGTTGATTACCCATCCGTTCGCGGGCTCGGCCGACACGCGCAATCTCAACACCATCAGCTACGGTGGCGCGCCGATGTATGTTGCCGACCTCAAGCGCGCACTGGCGCTGTTCGGCCCAAAACTCTACCAGCTCTACGGCCAGGGAGAGTCACCGATGACCATCTCAGGCCTGCCGAAGTGGATGCACGCCGACACCGAGCATCCGCGCTACGACGAACGGCTCGGCTCGACCGGCGTCGCGCGAACCGGATGCGCGATTGCGATCGTCGACGACCGAGGCCGCGAGCTGCCGCGCGGTGAGATCGGCGAGATCGTGACCCGCAGCGATGCTGTCATGAAAGGCTACTGGGCCAACCCGGACGCCAACGCCAAGGCGCTGCGCGACGGGTGGCTGTGGACCGGCGATCTCGGCACCATGGACGACGACGGCTTCCTGACTATCAAGGATCGCTCGAAGGATATGATCATCTCGGGTGGCTCCAACGTCTATCCGCGCGAGATCGAGGAAGTGCTGCTGACGCATCCCGCCGTCCTGGAAACCGCAATCGTGTCGAGGCCGCACGCCGACTGGGGCGAGGAAATCGTCGCTTATATTGTGGAGCGGCCGGGTACGGCTGTGGAGGCCGGCGAACTCGACCGATTGTGCCTCGACAACATCGCGCGCTACAAGCGGCCGCGCGGATACCGGATCGTCGCGGCGCTGCCGAAGAACAACTATGGCAAGATCCTGAAGACCGAGCTGCGCGACTGGCTGATCAAGGAGAGCGGCGATTAAAGTCGCGCGGCGATGCTCATAGACCGTTTCGCCAGCTGGGTCCGGACACGCACTGGCTGGCGCCGCGCGCTGCTGGCGTTCGGAGCCGGCGCCGCCTCCGATCTGGCGATGGCGCCGTTCCACGTTTGGCCGGTACTGATCGTGACGCTGGCGATTTTGGTCTGGCTGATCGATGGCGCGGTTGCACGCGCCGAGCCTGCAGGGTCGTCGTGGCGGGCGTCGCCTGCTGCGCAGGCCGCAATTGCCGCGTGGTGGTTCAGCTTCGGCTATTTCTTTTTCGGGCTGTTCTGGATCGGCGAGGCGTTTCTCGTCCAAACGGGCAAGGTCGTCTTCCTGCTGCCGCTCGCCGTCACCGCGATGCCGGCGGGGCTGGCGCTGTTCTGGTCGGCGGCAGCCGCGGCGGCGACGCTCGCGTGGCGCCCCGGTCTCGGCCGCGTGCTCGCACTCGCGCTCGCCATCGCCGTCGCGGAATGGTTGCGCGGGCACATCCTGACCGGTTTTCCGTGGAACGTCGTCGGCTATGCCCTCACGTATCCGCTGAGCCTCATGCAGACGGCGAGCGTGATCGGCATTTATGGTCTGAGCCTCGTCGCCGTGTTTGTTCTCGCGACCCCGCTCGTCGCATGGGTCGACGGCGGGCGGGCGCGCCTGAGTGGTAGCGCGACGCTCATCGCGACGATCGTAATTCTGATGGCGCTCGGCCACTGGCGCCTTGGGCACCTCGCGCCGACGGTAGCGGACGCGCCCCGCATCCGCCTCGTGCAGCCGAGCGTGCTGCAACGGGAAAAATGGATGCCGGTCCATCAGCGCCGGATCTTTAATCTCCATCTCGATCTCACGAAGCGCAACGCGGCCGGAATCGAGGATGGCGCCGCCGGCGTCGACCTCGTGCTGTGGCCTGAAGCCGCCATGCCGTTCCTGCCGCTCGATACCCCCGAGGCGATTGAGCTGATCGGCAAGCTGCTGCCGCCCGGAACGCATCTGGTCTCGGGTGCGCTTCGCTCGGATATTCCCTTCAATCCCGAAAAGCCCGACGCCCACCGTCTCTTCAACTCCCTTCTCGCTTTCGGCGCCGGCGGCCAACTCGCCGCGACCTACGACAAGATCCACCTCGTTCCGTTCGGCGAGTATCTGCCGCTCTATTCATGGCTCAACACCATCGGGCTCGAGCCGCTGACACGGCAAGGCGAGGGCTTCAGCTCCGGCCCCACACCGCGACCGTTGATCACGCTGCCAGGGATTCCCGCCTTTGCGCCGCTGATCTGCTACGAGGCGATCTTCCCGCGCGCCGTCGTCCAAGGCGCCGATCGCCCGGCGTTCCTCGCCAACGTCACCAATGACGGCTGGTTCGGCAATTCGACCGGCCCGCGACAGCACCTCCATCAGTCCCGCGTCCGCGCGGTCGAGGAAGGTCTGCCGTTGCTCCGCGCCGCCAACAACGGCATCACCGCCGTCATCGACGCCCACGGCCGCGTGCTGGCCCGGCTTGACCTCGATGTGGTCGGCGTGATCGACGCGCGGCTGCCGGCGGCGCTACCGCCCACCATTTATGGGCGTTTCGGCGACCTGGCTTTCTTGCTGATGCTGGCGTCCGGGTTTGCCATCGTGACCGGCGGAACGATCCGAGATCGGCGCGCGTCTGGTATTTCGCGACCGAGCGAACACGGATAAGTTCCGGTTTCGAAGCAGGAACGTCCAGTCGGTAGCAGCATCGAGGATGCGCGGCAGTGTCACGGGGTCGGATCAGGGGCAGCAGGCGATCGAGCGGGGTGCTGTTGCTGGCGCTGTTGGCCGCCACTCTGCTGCTCAATGGGCCTGCCGTGGCGCAGGATCCAGCGTGCAAGCGCGAGGCGTTCGAGGAGGCCGTCGACCTGTCCGCGGCGGCGCTACGCGACTTGACCGGCTTGAATAGGCCGGTATTCCAGATCCGCCTGCGCGAACTCAAGGACAAGCGTGGTTGGGATCACAACCAGTTCCTGCGCGAGGCGGCGCCTATTGTGCAGGATACGCGCACGGACGCCTTCGACAAGGAATCGGCCAGTCTGCTCGAGGAAATTGCCCGGATGGGCGCGGAGGGCTCTGCCGCCGCCACGCCCGATTGCGAGGCTCTCGCCCGCCTCAAGAGCCACATGGAGGCGCTGGTTGATGCCCAGCGCGGAAAATGGGCTTACCTGATCGGCAAGGTCGAGCAGGAGCTCGGCCGATGAGCCGACCGGCGGCGGGGGATCCCGACCTGCCGCGCGGCGCTGCATCGGGCACGTCGATCGGCGCCGAGGGCTGGCCGGCATGGCGCCGTGTTGCGATCGGCGGCGGCGGCGGCATGTTCGTCGGCATCGGCCTCGGACGGTTCTCCTACACGGCCATGGTGCCGGCGCTGATCTCGTCGGGCGAGCTGACCGCGCTCGAAGCTGGCCGCGTTGGTACGCTGAACATCGCCGGCTTCGCCTTCGGCGCGCTGATCTCGGTGCCGCTGCGCGCCCGGCTCAAGGAATATCCCACCCTCGTCACCGCGATCTTACTCTCGGTGGTAGCGCTCATCGCGTCGGCGGCGCCGTTGGGCTTCGCCTGGCTCGGCTTCTGGCGTTGCGTCGTCGGCGCCACGGCCGGCATCATCATGGTGCTGAGCCTCGCGCTGATCGCGGCCACCGCCCCGGCGGCGCGGCGCCCCGTAGCCGCGAGCTTCGTCTTTGCCGGTGTCGGTCTCGCGATCCTCAGTGCGGGGACACTCGTGCCGCTGCTGCTCAGGCTCGGCCTTCCGGCCGCGTGGCTCGGCCTCGGTGGCTGTGCGATCGGCGCTGCTGCGGCGGCAATCTGGGGCTGGCGCGCCGCTCCGGTGCAACATGCGCCGCCAGCGGCCAGACCAACCATGGGCCCTGCCGCCGGCACAGCCTCACCGTGGAACCTGTCGCTTCGCCTGCTGCTCCTCGGTCATTTCTGCTTCTCGATGGCGATCGTGCCGCACACTCTCTACTGGGTGGACTATATCGCGCGCGGCCTCGGACAGGGCATTGGTGAAGGTGGGTTTCACTGGAGCGTCGTCGGTATCGCCTCGATTCTTGGGCCGTGGGTGGCAGCATGGATCGGCCTGATCCTTGGCACCGCCTGGGCGCTGCCGGTATCTTTCTTGGCGCTCGGTATCGGCATCGCCGCGCCGATCCTCAGCAGCGCCACGATCGTCTTGCTGTCGTCGTCGCTGATGGCGGCACGCACCCGCGACCTCGCCGATGCCGACCACATGCCGCGGCTGATGCGCGCCATGATCCTCTTTAGTGCTCTCGGTGCCGTCGCCGCCGGCTTCGTCCTACCGCAAATCTACGAGGCGACTCACAGCCACGTCCTCATCTTCGCCCTCGGCGGCGCGAGCATGATCCTGGGGGCGGTGCTGGTGGCGCCATGGGGTGGGCGGTAGGGCTTGCTAGTTGCCGCGGTCGCGAACGCCTTTGGCCACTGGCGCCGCGGAGCTGCCTCAGGGTCGCGTTCTCAAACGCCGCCGTGCAATCTAGTCACGCACTCTACGACACCCTCTTTCCAGTCCGGCAAGGTGACACCGAACGCGGCTGCGAGCTTCGAGCAGTCGAGGCGCGAATTGGCGGGGCGTTTGGCGGGCGTGGGGTACTCGGC
>LNEA01000564.1 GCA_001464855.1 Rhizobiales bacterium Ga0077530 | reverse complement strand
GCGGTACCGTCGACGGGGTTCTGCGAGGTGCCGTAGCTGGGCAGGATCTTGTCGATGATCTGGCGCGTCGGCGCGTCCAGCTCGGGCACGTCGAGCCCTGCGGCCGAACAGGCGTCCGCCATCCATCCGCCGCCGCCGCCCGAGGCCGTGCAGATGCCCACCCGGCGCCCAGCCGGAAGATCGTTGCCCGCCGCGAGGAAACCCTGCGCGAGATCGACCATCTCCTCGAGATCGCGGCCCTCGACCATGCCGTAGTGGCGCGCCATCGCGCTGAAGCTCGCGTACGAGCCGGCCAGCGCCGCCGTGTGTGATGCCGCCGCCCGCGCGCCCGCGTCCGACTGGCCGATCTTGCTGACGATGATGGGCTTGCCGGCCCGCAACGCCTTCTCGGCTAGGCTCGCGAACTTCGTCCCCGTTTTGATGTCCTCGATCAGCATCAACAGCACGTCGGTGCCGGCGTCGTCGATGATGTGATCGGCGTAGTCGAGCACTTCGAGGCAGGCTTCGTTGCCGGTCGTGACGATCAGGTTGAAACCGAGTTCCTTCGGCCGCCCACGATCGTAGAAACCAAAACCCATGCCGCCGCTCTGTGCGATCACAGAGACGCGCCGGCCGCCAAGAGGCTTCAATGGGACCAGCGACAGCGGTCCCGGGCTTACCGCCGGGCTGAATGTCGGGCAAAGCGCGTGCGGCAGGTTGGCAAACCCTTCCGAGTTCGGACCCATCACGCCTGCATCCGAGCACCGGCCTCGCCCGGCTCTTCAGCGAACCCCGAACTGAGAATGATCGCGGCGCCGACACCCGCTTCACCGCAGCGGCGCAATTCCTCGACGACGAACGTCGCGGGAATGATCAGCACGGCGAGGTCGACCGGGCCCGGCACATCGCCAATCGTCGGATAGGCTTTGAGGCCCTGCACCTCGGCGTTGGTGCGGCTCACCGGATGGACGCCGCCGGCATAGGGATGCGCGCGCAGGATCTCGAGGATGCGCCCGCGCAAGCCCTGACCCAATGGCGCGGCGCCGATCACCGCGACGCTGCGCGGAGAAAACAACTTGGCGATGTCAGGCAATTTTCCCACGCTCTTGCTCACCGCAGTCCGAGCCCGCGGGCGATGATGCCGCGGAGGACCTCTGTTGTACCGCCCTGGATGGTCAGCTTCGGCGCGATCGTCGTCGCGTAGGCGAGCTTTTCCTCGAACGGGATCTGATTGGTTGCCTCGGGCTCGCTGAAGGCGGCGAGTTCGCGCGCCTTGTGTGGCAGCCGCTGCTCCCAGATCGTGCCGACATCCTTCACGATTGCCGCTTCGAGCACCGGCTCCTTGCCGGCGTGCAGCATGCCCGCGACCGACACCGACATGCGGCGCAGTGTGTGAAGCTGCGCGACGAGACGGCCGAGGCCTTCCGCGCCACGCACATCCGGATCGGGACCGAGCACGCGCACCAGCTCTTCGAGCACATAGTACGTTTCGAGGAACCGCTCGGGGCCACTGCGCTCATACGCGAGTTCGCTCGTCGCCTGTTTCCAGGCGCCGTCGATCTCGCCGAGCACATGGTCGTCGGGCACGAATGCGTTATCGAACACCACTTCGTTGAAGTCGTGATGGCCGGTGATCTGGTAGACCGGGTTGCAGGTGATGCCCTTGGTCTTCATGTCGACCAGGAATTGCGTGAGCCCGTGGCGGCGGTTCTCCTTGGTCGACGAGGACGTGCGGAACAGGCCAATCATGTAGTCGGCCTGATGCGCGTTCGACGTCCAGATCTTGGTGCCGTTGATCAGCCAGCCACCGTCCGTCTTGGTCGCCTTGGTGCGCGCCGCGAACAGGTCCGAGCCCGAGTTAGGCTCGCTCATGCCGATCGCGAAGCAGCACTCACCGCGGCAGATCGCCGGCAGCACTTTCATTTTGACGTGCTCTGGCGCGTATCGCAGCAGGATCGGACCGCTCTGGCGGTCAGCGACGAAATGCAGCCGTACTGGCGCGTTGGCGATACGCAGTTCCTCGGTCACGACAAAGCGCTCGAGGAACGTGCGCTCATGGCCGCCGTACTGCTTCGGCCATGTCATGCCGAGCCAGCCTTTGGCGCCAACCTTGCGGCTGAAGTCGCGGTTGAAGCTGTCGCCACCGGTGGCGCCGTTGGCCTTGATGTTGCCGGCCTCCATTTCCTCGGCAACGAAGGCGCGCACTTCGTCGCGAAGCCGTTCGCATTCCGGAGGGAGACGGAGCTGGTCGAATTGAATGGCCGCGGTCATGGTCGGGAACCCGTCGATTGATGGCAAAACGGTCGGCTTAGCGCGAGGCAACCAGCGGCCAAAGCTCGTCGGCACCCTTGGCAGCGATCATGCGTCCGAGCCGCACGGCCCAGTCGCTTTCGTTGCCGAAATCGTCTCGCCACGCCCACAGGCGCAGCGTGAAGCGATGCAGGATGTGCTCTTTGGTGAAGCCGATCGCGCCGTGGACCTGATGGCCGATCGAGGCGCCTTCTGTCGCCGCTTCTGCGACGCGAATCTTGGCCCCGGCGGCTTCGAGGAACAGGCGATCGTCGGTGATGCCGTTGGCGAACGTGTCCGCTGCCGATCCCGCTGCCGCGACTGCTGCCGCCGTCTCGCCCGCAAGCCGCGCGAGATTGTGCTGCACGGCCTGGAACTTCGAGATCGTCTTCTCGAACGCGACCCGCTCGCCGGCATAGCGCGTGGTGATTGCGAGCACCGTCTCCAGCGCGCCGGCCATCTGGTTGGCGCGCACCGTCGCCCCCAACAGCATCAGCCGTTGCCGGTCGAGACCCGCGGGCGCCGCCGCCTGCGCCACCGCTGTCACCTTGTCGAAGAGAACCTCGCCGCTGGAATCGCCCGCGAGGTTACGGCCGTCGCCGGAGCGCGTATCAGCAAGCCTGACAAGCGCCACGACCGGACCTTGCGGCCCATCAGCAAGCACCGCGACATGCTCGGCCCGCTTAGCGAATGGGACGGCGCGCGACTTGCCGCTCAATACGCCTGCCGCATCGATCTTGAGCTCATCCGACCAGCGCGACGGCGCGATCGTCATCGGCCCCGTTGGACATTCGAGACCCGCTTCCGACAGGAGCCAGCCCGCCAGCAATGTCTCGGCCACCGGCAGCGGCGACGCAAACCGCCCCGCTACTTTCACGACCTCGAACCCATCTGCGAGCGACGCACCGGCGCCGCCGAGCGTATCCGCCACCCACGCGAGCGTCAGTCCGCTCTCTTGGAGCGACTCCCACAGCGGCCCCTGCCACGCGTCGTCCTTGGCTTGGTTGATCGTCTGCGGATCACCGAGATCCTCGAAAATGCGTGCGGCCGTCTCCGCGACGATAGCGCTCGTCTCGCTCACTTGGGCTCCCCACGAGACAGAATATGCGTTGTCGTCCCGCGCCTGTCCCTGCGCCGGATGACTTTGTCCGGACCTATGCTTGGGCCAACGCGCCACAATTGGCAAGGGCCTCGTTGGCGGATTTGTCTGCACGCTGCGCATGGCCGCGTGCGACTCACTCCCGGCTCACCATTGCGGTGGGGTCCAACTGACATCCTCGTCGAGAGGGTAGGAGGGGCGCGGGATGCGCTGCCATTGACGCCGATCGAGCACCGGCGACGTCAGCCCCTCGGTGTCGACCTCGTAAACATTCTCAGGCGGGAACCAGGGGATGAAGCCGGCACGGAAATGCCCGCGCGACTTGACGACTACGGTCGCGGCCTTGCCGATGTCGAGCCCGAACATCTCGAAGTACATCGGGTCCAGGGTCTGAAAGCGCTCCGAGATCACGACTACGGTGATGCCGCCAATCTTGAGCGCCGCTGACGGCCCCAGATGCATCGTTTTGCCTTGCGCGGATCCGAGACGACCGATGATCGTGCCGTGATGGAGACCGACAACCTCGGCATCGGCCTCGAAAGGCTGATCGCAGGGCAGGCCGGCATGGCTGTTGAACGTCGCGCGGATTTTGCCGCCGACTCCGGCTTCGTGCGCGCGCTTCGCCAGCGGCGGATCGAAGAAGCTGCCGACGAGTACGTTGTCGGCGCCGGCCCACGCGAGGGCGGACAGCAATTCCGTCGTGCGGCCGGTGCCGCCGCCACCGGGATTGTCACCTGAATCGGCGTAGATGACGGGCGGACGATTGGTCTTGAGCGCCATCTGCACCGCGTCGGACAGCGGCGTCAGCTTCTTGCGGAATTGGGCCCGGCTGTCCCATCCGAGTTCGGCGATCTCCCGCGCCAGCATTTGCGCCCGTGCGAGGTCGTGGCGCGCCGTGACGATGATCGCGACGCCGTTCTTGTCGCTATCGGAGAACACGAAGCCGCCGAAGATCGAGACATTGAGGATGTCGCCGGCGAGTTCCGCCCGACGCCGCGTGCCATAGTCGATCATCGCGCCGTAGGGGCCGCTCGCCGTCAGAAGGTTGACCGAGGCGGGCGTGAGCGGCAACCGGATGAACGCCGACTTCGGCTCGGCGAGACCGGCGAGCATCAGCCGCAGCGACAGGGCCGCTTCCTCGCCGCGCTCGATGTAGTCGACGTGCGGATTGGTGCGGTAGCCGACGATGAGGTCGCACTCGCTGACCATGCGCTCGGAGATATTGCCGTGCAGATCGAGCGTGACGACGACGCGCGCTTTGGGACCGACCATTTCGCGCGCCAGAGCGATCAGATCACCATCGGGATCGTCGCGGTCGGTCGCGATCATGGCGCCGTGATTGGCGACGTAAACGGCATCGAGCGGCCCGGCCTCGGCAAGGCCTTTTCGACAGATCGCCAGATAGTCATCCATGAGCGCGCCATCGATCGGGCCGTGCGGATGGCAGCCCGCCAGGAGGATCGGCACCGGCTCCCACGGCCCCGTCGCGTCCATGGTTTTCACGAATGCCGCCGCCTCGCCTGTGATCGCCGGGTTCGGGTGGCGCGCCGCCTCGAGGATCGCGGCACCCTCCAGTTCGTAAAAGCTGCGGAAATCAGCCTGTACCGCGGTCGGCGCTTGGCGATTGCTTTCGAGCCATACGCCGATGATGGCGACGCGCGGCGGTGTTTTCTCGCTCATGATCGGTGACGTTCCTTCGACTCAATTGACTATGTGTTCCGCTTGCTCGCTCACAGCAACGCCGAGATCGCTTCCGACGCCCGCGCGCGCTCGTCGGCCGCGAGGTGCAATCCGGCCTTGGTCCGCCGCCACAGAATATCTTCGGCGGTCATCGCCCATTCGTGTTCCTTGAGATAAACGATCTCGCGCTCGGTGAGACTGAGCCCGATCAAGCGGCCCATGTCTGCGAGCTTCGTCGCGTCACCGAGGACATCCGCGACGCACGAGCCGTGTCGGTGCGCGAGCCGCGTGAGGTACGACCGATCGAAGCCCGGCCGCTCCCCCGCGAGGCGTTCAACGAACCGCTCGAACGCCATTGCAGGCGACGCAACGAGCCGACCGTTCTGCTCGAGATCGCCGCCCGGCAATGGCGCGTTGGCCGTCCACGCCGGCCCCATGCCGGCGAGGTGCGGGCGCAGCCTGTCGAGGGCTTCCTCGGCAAGTCGCCGATAGGTCGTGACCTTGCCGCCCATGACGCTGAGTAACGGCGGCGAACCTGCGCGCGCGTCGAGTTCGAGATGATAGTCTCGTGTCACGGCGGAAGGATTGTCGGCCTGATCGTCATAGAGCGGCCTGACACCGGAGTAGCTCCAAACGACATCGGCGCGTGCAATCGGCTGGCGGAAGAATGCGCTCGTGGCCTCAATGAGATACGCGATCTCGCCCTCGTCGATTGCGGTTGCGGCGGGATCGCCGTCGTAGGCGATGTCGGTCGTCCCGATCAGCGTAAATCGCTCCTCGTAGGGCAGCGCGAACACGATGCGGCCGTCGGCATTCTGCATGAGGTAGGCGTCGTTGGCGCCGGCGATGCGCGGCACGACGATGTGGCTGCCTTTGACCAGCCGCAGGCGACGTTCCGGTCGGACGCCGATCGCTGCGTCGACCGTACTGCCGACGGCATCGACCCACGGCCCCGCCGCATTGACCAGCGACCGCGCCCGGACTTCACGCTCCTGGCCGCTATTTTCAATCGTCAGATGCCATAGCGCACCATCGGCGCGGACGGCCACTACCTTGCTCCGCGGCAGGATCTCGGCGCCACGCTGCGCCGCCGCACGCGCGTTGAGGATGACGAGGCGCGCGTCGTCGACCCAGCAGTCCCAGTAGGCGAATCCGCGCGTCAGCCCGGGCTTCAGCGGCGCGCCGCCGGGATCGCGCGTGAGATCGAGCCCCGCCGAACCCGGCACTGCCTTGCGCCGATAGAGATGATCGTAGAGCAGCAACCCCGCGCGGAGCATCCAGCGCGGCCGCTGGCTCGGCACATGCGGGAGCACGAACCGCAATGGCCAAATGATATGCGGTGCCTTCGCCAGCAGCACCTCGCGCTCGCCCAACGCCTCGCGGACGAGGCGAAACGCATAGTGCTCGAGGTAGCGCAGCCCCCCGTGTACGAGCTTGGAACTGGATGAACTGGTGGCGCCGCCGAGGTCGCCCATTTCGGCGAGCACAACTTTGAGGCCGCGGCCGGCGGCGTCGGCGGCAATGCCGCAGCCGTTGATGCCGCCACCGATGATCGCGAGATCGTATGCATCCGGAGGTCGCACGGTGCTGGCGCCTGTCGCTTGGTCTTGTTGATCCGCCGTCGGTCACGACCAGAATAAGGCAATCCGGCCGGGCCTCTACACCCAATTGCCTGTAGCCCATCCGGCCCCCGCTAGGCTAGCCTCGATCGCAACAACGGGACCGTCGGCCAAGACCGAATCCCGACCTGGGAGGAGTGGAAATGCGCAGCGTGCTCATTGTCGACGATGAGCCCAACATCGTCCTGTCTCTCCAATTCCTGATGAAGAAGGCTGGCTTTGACGTGCGCACGGCCCGCGATGGCGAGGAAGCGCTGGCCGAAATCGCCCGCGACGCCCCCGATCTGGTCCTGCTCGACGTGATGATGCCCAAGCGCGACGGCTTCGACGTCTGCCAGACCGTGCGCGCCAATCCCGCATGGCAGGGTATCCGGATTGTCCTGCTGACCGCCAAGGGCCGCGACGTCGAGCGCGAAAAGGGCCTCGCCCTCGGCGCCGACGATTACGTGACCAAGCCGTTCTCGACCCGAGACGTGTTGGCGCGGCTCGAGAAGCTGGTGCCGTCGCGTGATGGCTCATAGGGATTAATCGTGCGATGCGCCTGAAGGTGCTTCTGCCCCTCGTTCTCCTGGCGTTGACGACGATTGCCGTGGTCGTGCCGATGGCGGCATTGTGGTCGAGCGGCGCCGAAGTGTCCCGCGTCGGTGCCATGGTGTCGCTGACCGTGGCGGTGGCGCTCGTTGCTTTCGCCGCCGCCTGGGGTGTCCTCTATCTCCTGGTCCAGAAACCACTGACGGCGCTCGCCCGTGACGCCCTGATGCTGGCACAGGCACCACAAGAGCGTGAGTTGCATATCCCGGCCCTGCACGCTCTCGACCGGATGCCGGCAGGAATCGCAGAGTTGCAGCGGCGGCTCGTTGCCGCGCGCGCCGATACGCGATCGGAGGTCGAAGCGGCAACCCGGCGCGTCGACGAGCAGCGCACCCGTCTCGAAGCGATCCTCCTCGACCTGACCGAAGGCGTCATCGTCTGCAACCTCGATCACCGCATCCTTCTCTACAATCAGGCTGCCGCGCGCATTCTCGATTTGCGCGAGACGCTCGGCCTTGGCCGGCCGCTGTTCGGGCTGCTGACGAGCGAACCGATCCTGCACATTCTCGAGCAGATGCTACCGCCGCTCGATTCGCCGAGTGCCCCCAAGGCAACGGCTCGCGACGCGGTGACCGGCCATGAATCCCGCCGTTTCGTCTGCGCGACGCACGATCTCGGCACACTGCTCGAAGCGCGCATGAGCGTGATCCTCGAAGCCAACGGCACCGCCTCCGGCTACGTCCTCACGTTCGCCGACGTGAGCGCGCGGATCGAAAGCTTGGCAACGCGAGACCATATTTTGCGCGAGGTCATGGTCGAGTGGCGCCGCCCGCTCGCCAATCTCACCGCCGCATCCGAGATGCTGGAGGACGCCGACACCCTCTCGGCCAGCGAACGCGGTGCTTTCCAGGACATCGTCGGCAAAGAGGTCGCGGCACTCAATGCGCGGTTCCGCGATCTCTCGCGCGCCTATGAGCAACTTGCCGCCGGCCCGTGGCCGATGGCCGATATCCATTCGCTCGATCTTTTCCGCGCGATGCGCAAGCACCTCGCCACGGGGAGCGCGATCGAGATCACGCTGGTCGGCGTGCCGACATGGCTGCATGCCGACAGTCACTCCTTGATGCTGACGCTGGCGGCCCTGATCCACCGCGTGCAGTCGGCCAGCGGCCAAACGAAGTTCGACGTCGAGGCCACCCGGCGGTCCAACCGTGTCTATGTCGAGATTTCCTGGGACGGCGCGCCACTGGCCGCGGCCACGCTCGAAAGCTGGCTCGACGAGCCGCTCCCCGGCACCATCGCCAACCGCACGATCCGCCAGATTGTCGAGCGGCACGGCAGCGAGTTATGGAGCGAAAGCATCGCCGACGGCCGCACGCTCATTCGCTTACCGCTGCGCGCGCCGGTCCATCCGCCAACCGACGCCCTCATCCGCGCCCGCCTCGTGCCACGACCCGAGTTCTACGACTTTGACCTCTTCGAGACCGCGCACGCGGAACTCACCGAGACGCCGCTGCCGCGCATGAGCTACGTCGTCTTCGATTGCGAGACCACGGGCCTCAAACCCTCGCTCGGCGACGAACTCGTCTCCGTTGGTGCCATCCGCGTCGTCAACGGCCGCATTCTCACCGGCGAGTCGTTCGAGCGCCTGATCAATCCCGGTCGACCGATTCCCGATACAGCGCGACGGATACACGGCATCAGCGATGACATGGTGCGAGACAAACCACCGGCTCAGATCGTGCTGCCGCAGTTCAAGTCGTTCGTCGGCGATGCCGTCCTTGTCGCCTACAATGCTGCCTTCGACATGAAATTCCTGGAACTCAAGGAAACAGCGACCGGGGTGCGCTTCGACAACGCGGTACTCGATGCGCTGCTGCTCGCGATTTACCTCTTCCCCGATGCGCCTGACCACTCGCTGTCCGGCATGGCCCGTGAACTCGGCATCGACATCGCCGGTCGCCACACCGCGCTCGGCGATGCCATGATGACCGCTGCCGTTTGGGTGCGGTTGCTCGATCTGCTGGTGGTGCGCGGCGTTGGCACGTTCGGTGACGCGGTGCGCATTTCGAGCCGCATGATGCACGAGCGCAAGCAGCTCGCGCAGTTCTGACGCGATGACGCGATGATGAGCAAGGGGAGGCGATGATGACACGGCCTGGCATCACCACCGAGCGACTGCTCGCCCTGTTCCTGCTCGGCGTCGTCGCCTTCACACCGCCGTTTCTCGGCATCTTCAATACGCCGCGCCTGATCCTCGGTATTCCGATCCTGTATCTTTACCTTTTCGGCATGTGGGCTTTGCTGATCGCTCTCGTCGCGCTGACGGTTCGCCACCCCGACGACGATCCAGGCAACGAGACTGCGCCCGCCGGGCCCGGCGACCGCACCGGCAACGGCGAGGGCTAGGCGATGCTCAGCGGCGTCACCATCATCGGCGCGGCGTTTCTCTATCTGTGCATCCTGTTCGCCATCGCCTACTACGGCGACAAGCGTGCCGACCAGGGCCGGAGCCTGATCGCCAACCCCTACATCTATGCCCTGTCGATCGCCGTCTACTGCACGTCATGGACATTCTACGGCAGCGCTGGCCGCGCGGTCTCGACGGGCGTCGGCTTCCTGCCCATCTACATCGGACCGACGCTGACGTTCATCCTCGGCTGGTACCTGATCCGCAAGATCGTGCGCATCTCCAAGGTCAACCGGATCACCTCGATCGCCGACTTCATCGCGTCGCGTTACGGCAAGAGTGCCTACCTTGGTGGGTTGGTCACTGTCATCGCGGTCGTCGGCGTGCTTCCCTACATCTCGTTGCAGCTCAAGGCGATCACGATCTCATTCGGCGTGCTCGTCCAGTATCCCGCCGTGACGATGCCGATCCAGTCGAGCGCCGTGCCCCTCATGCACGACACCGCATTCTTTGTCGCTCTGATCATGGCCGCCTTCGCAATCCTGTTCGGCACGCGCCACATCGATGCCAGCGAACACCACGAGGGCATGGTCGCGGCCATCGCATTCGAGTCCGTCATCAAGCTCATCGCCTTCCTCGTCGGCGGCATCGCCGTCACCTACTGGATCTATGACGGCTTCGGCGACATCTTCGCCCGCGCCGCAGCCTCACCCGAACTGGCGCGCCTGTTCACGATCGACACGTCGCGCGGCGCCATGACGAGTTGGATCGCGCTCACCGTCCTCGCCATGGGTGCCGTGCTCGTGCTGCCGCGCCAATTCCAAGTCCTCGTCGTCGAGAACGTCGATGAACGCCACGTCCGCAAGGCAATCTGGTTGTTTCCGCTCTATCTTCTGCTGATCAACATCTTCGTGCTCCCGATCGCGTTCGCCGGCATCCTGCATTTCCCCAAAGGCGCGGTCGACCCCGATACGTTCGTGCTGACGGTCGCCATGGCGGAGAAGTATCAGGCGATCGCGCTCATCGTCTTCCTCGGCGGGCTGTCGGCTGCGACCGGCATGATCATCGTCGAGACGATCGCGCTGTCGACCATGGTCTGCAACGATCTTGTCATGCCGCTGCTGTTGCGCTTCGCTGGCGCGCGCCTCGCCAAACGGCGGGATCTCACAGGACTGCTGCTCGCGATCCGGCGCGGAGCAATCGTGGTGGTGATCCTGCTCGGCTACGCCTATGTGCGCCTGATCGGCGAGTCCTATGCGCTCGTCACGATCGGCCTCGTATCGTTTGTCGCGGCCATGCAGTTCGTCCCTGCCATCGTCGGCGGCGTATTGTGGAAGGGCGCGACGCGGCTCGGCGCGATCGCCGGCCTTACCGCCGGCTTCGCGGTCTGGCTCTATACGCTATTGTTTCCATCGCTGGCGCGCTCGGGCTGGATGTCGGAGTCCTTCATCATCGATGGGCTGTTCGGCTGGGCATTTCTGAAACCCTATGCGCTTTTCGGATTGACTGGTCTCGATGCGATCTCGCACGCGACGTTCTGGACGCTCGTCGTCAATATGGGATTGTACGTCGGGGTCTCGCTGGTGACCGGCCAAAGCATCATCGAGCGCAGCCAAGCCAACCAGTTCGTCGATATCTTCAACACTGCGCAGCGCGGCGAACGGATCTGGCGCGGCCGCGCGACCATCGCCGATTTGCGTGGACTGCTACTGCGGTTCATCGGTGAAGAGCGCGCCGAAGCCGCGTTCAAACGCTTCGAGCGCATACACGACCGGCGCCTGCCAGATACCCAACCCGCCGATGCCGAAATCGTGGCCTACTGCGAGCGCCAGCTTGCCGGCGCCATTGGCGCGTCTTCCGCCCGTATCATGGTCGCGTCGGTGTTGCGCGAGGAAATGCACGACATCGACGGCGTCATGCAGATCCTCGACGAGGCATCACAGCTCGTGGTTTACAGTCGTCGTCTCGAGACCAAGAGCCGCGAACTCGAAGCCGCCACTGACGAGCTTCGCGCCGCCAACGAGCGCCTCAAGGAACTCGACAAGCTCAAGGACGACTTCGTCTCGACCGTCAGCCACGAGCTGCGCACACCGCTGACCTCGATCCGTTCCTTCAGCGAGATCGTCCAGGACAATCCAGATCTCGACGTCGAGCAGCGCAATGAATTCTTGCGCATCGTCGTCTCCGAGAGCGAGCGGCTGACACGTCTGATCAACGACATCCTCGATCTCGCGAAGATGGAAGCAGGTCAGGGCGATTGGGTGATGGTCGAGCTGGCTCCAGGCGTCATCATCGAACAGGCGATTGCCGCGACGTCATCGCTTTTTGCGCGCGACAATGTTGCGCTGGAGGTCGACATCGCCACCGACCTGCCGCGCGTTTTCGCCGACGCGGATCGGATGACCCAGGTGGTCGTGAACCTTCTCGCCAATGCCGTCAAATTTCGCAATGCCGTGAATGGGCGCGTGGCGCTCAAGGCCTACACGGAGAAAGGATGGTTGCGCGTCGACATCAGCGACAATGGTCCGGGAATCCCAGAGCAGGATCACGAGCGGATCTTCGAGCGCTTCCAGCAAGCGGGCGACACACTGACGTCGAAGCCAACCGGTACGGGCCTTGGGCTCCCGATTAGTCGCCAGATCGTGCGCCACTTCGGCGGCGAGGTGTGGGTCTCGAGCCGGCCCGGCGAAGACACCGGATTTTCGTTCAACATACCGCCGGCCGCAGCATCGCCGGCACGACTCCAGCCATCAATTGCCGGGGAGAGGGCCATTGCCGCTCCGCCGTGATCACGTCAGCTTCATGACCTGCAGGATCGCCGGTCCAAGGATGACGACGAACAGCACGGGCAGGAAGAATACGATCATCGGAACCGTCAGTTTGGGCGGAAGCGCCGCCGCCTTGCGCTCGGCCTCCGACATGCGCGCGTCGCGGCTTTCCTTGGCCATCACGCGCAACGCCTGTCCCACCGGCGTACCGTAACGCTCGGCCTGGATCAGTGCGGTTGCTACCGCCTTGATGCCGGCGATACCGGTGCGCTTGCCAAGGTTTTCGAACGCGATGCGGCGATCCTGCAAGTATGACAATTCGGCCGTCGTCAGGCTGAATTCCTCGGCGAGTTCGAGCGACTGGTTGGAGACTTCCTTCGACACCTTGCCGAACGCCGCCTCGATCGACATACCGGCCTGTACGCAGATCAGCAGCATATCGAGCGCGTCGGGAAACGACTGGATGATCGAGGATTGCCGCTTCTGCACGAGGTTTTTGAGGAACACGTTCGGCAGATAGAAGCCGACATAGCCGGCGGCGATCGCCATGCCAAACTTGGCGATCGGCGGATGCTGGAGGTTGGCAATCGCAAACAGGTAGATGAGCGCCACGATCGTCACGATGATCGGCATGATCAGGCGGAAGAACATGTAAGCGACAAGCGGCGCCTGCCCACGCAGGCCGGCCATTTTCAGGAGGTCGCGCACCTCTTCAGAATCAAACGCCTTGCGCAGGTTCAACCGATTGACGATCTCCTGCATGAAGCCCTTGGGCGTCTGGCGCAGTCGGCCGCCCTGCTGACTTTCGCGACCGAAGTCCGCCATGCGCGCGGCACGCATTTTGTCGCGCTCTGTCGCCATGACCTTCATGCGCTGCGACATGCGATCGCGCGAGAGCATCGGCATGCTGACGGTGAGGACCGTCGCAAACGTCGCAGCGGCGGCAAGCAGCATCACCAGAAGCTGCGCGCTCATGAAGGATTCCACGAAATCGACCATGGTTCTCGGTCTCCCCTGCCGCGTTTTTCCGGGCCGCCTATGGCGTCCCGGCGCCCTCGGTCAGTACTTGAAGTTGATCATCTTGCGCATCACGAGGACGCCGCACGTCATCCAGCCCGCCGCGCACAGCAGCAGAAACTGGCCCATCTTCGTCGTGAAAAGGATGCCGATGTACTTGGGCGTCGACAGGTACACCATCAGCATCACCATGAAGGGCAATGCCGCAAGCACGCCAGCCGATGCCTTGGCTTCGGCAGAGAGCGCCTTCACCTTCGACTGCAGCCGTTTGCGATCACGCAGCACGCCCGCGAGGTTGCCAAGCGCCTCAGAGAGGTTGCCGCCGGCCTGCTGCTGGATCGAAATCACGATCGCAAAGAAGTTGACCTCCGGCAGCGGCATCCGACCCATCATGCGCGTGAAGCAATCCGAGAGTGGCACGCCCACGCGCTGCTGCTCGACGAGTTCCTTGAATTCCTCGCGAACGGGCGACGGGCTTTCGCGGGCTATGATCGAAAGGCATTCGTTCAGCGGCAGACCGGATTTGACACCGCGCACGATGACGTCGATCGAGTTTGCGAACTCGTCGAGAAATTTGGACTGCCGCCGCTTGATCATACGGGAGACGACCCACCGGGGGATGCCGAGGACGCCGACGAACGCCACCGCCACGGAGATCAACGGATTCATGCCCGGCAACGACACGAAGGCGACGACGCCGAGGACCAAACCGCTGACCACGCTGGCGATCCAGAAGACCTGCGGCGTGATATCGAGGCCAGCGCGCTCCAGGCGCATCCGCATCGTGACCTTCTCGCGCTGCTTCTGCTTCAGCTCGAGTTCCTTGAGGGTGTCGGCAACCTGCTTGCGGCGATTGTTGATCTGCTCGGTCTGGGCGCCGCGCACCGCACGCTTTGCCGTGCTGTCGGCCACGCCTTGGATGCGCTTTTCCGCCTTCGCCGACCCCGAGAGCAGCGGGTAGGCAAGGATATAGATCACGACCGCGGCGGAAGCCGCCGCGAGCGCGACCAGCGCCATCTGCATGGTTTCTGGCTCAAGCATCGGCCTCTCCCATCGTCCGGCCCATGGCGTCGCGGACTTCCGAGTTCGCCAGCGCCTTCGCCAGTTTCTCGGTCTCATTGTAGTATTCGGCCCGCTCCCAGAAGCGCGGCCGCGCGATTCCCGTCGAGCGGTGGCGCCCGATGATCTTTTCGTTGGCGTCTTCGCCCGTGATCTCGAACACGATCAGGTTCTGCAGCGTCACGACTTCACCTTCCATGCCCACCACCTCGGTGATGTGCGTGATCTTGCGCGAGCCGTCACGCAGGCGCGACGCCTGGATGATGATGTCGATCGAACCGACGATCATCTCGCGGATGGTCTTGGTCGGCAGTGCGTAACCGCCCATCATGATCATCGACTCGAGACGGCTGATGGCTTCGCGCGGGCTGTTGGAGTGGAGCGTACCCATCGAGCCGTCGTGGCCCGTATTCATGGCCTGCAGCAGATCGAAGGCTTCAGGTCCGCGGACCTCGCCGACGATGATCCGCTCAGGTCGCATACGCAGGCAGTTCTTGACGAGATCACGCATGGTGATCTCGCCCTCGCCTTCGAGGTTCGGCGGGCGCGTTTCAAGCCTGACCACATGCGGCTGCTGGAGCTGGAGTTCCGCCGAGTCCTCGCACGTGATGATGCGCTCGTCGGAATCGATCGAACCGGTCATGCAGTTAAGCAACGTCGTCTTGCCGGAACCCGTGCCGCCCGAGATCAGGATGTTGCAGCGAACGCGGCCGATGACCTCAAGGATCGCCTTGGCATCGGGAGTGATCGAGCCGAACTGCACGAGCTGCTCGAGCCTGAGACGGTCCTTCTTGAACTTACGAATGGTGAGCGTGGGACCATCAATCGCAAGCGGCGGCGCGATGACGTTGACGCGGCTGCCGTCGGGGAGGCGCGCGTCGCATATCGGCGAGCTTTCGTCGACACGCCGGCCGACCTGGCTGACGATGCGCTGGCAGATGTTCATCAGCTGCGCGTTGTCGGCAAAGCGCACGCCCGTCTTCTGCATCTTGCCGTTGACTTCGATGAAGGTCGTGCCCGCACCGTTGACCATGATGTCGGCGATGTCGTCGCGCGCAAGAAGCGGCTCGAGCGGCCCATAGCCGAGCACGTCGTTGCAGATGTCCTCGAGCAGCTCTTCCTGCTCGGCGATCGACATCACGACGTTTTTGAGCTGGATGATCTCGCCGACGATGTCGCGAATTTCTTCGCGCGCCGCGGCGGCCTCCAACTTCGCGAGCTGCGTAAGATCGATGGTATCGATCAGCGCATTGAAGACCGACGTCTTGACGTCATAATACTCTTCGGAATGCCGACGCGTCTGCTCGGCCGCCTCGGCGCGCGGCGTCGTCTGTGTCGGAAGAGCGACGACAGCATTCTTCGCCGGCTCGGCGGGCGCCGCCCCGCCGGATGGCGCTTGCGATGCTGGTCGACGTGGTGCTGCAGGATCGTTTGAACGCTTGCCGAACATGCCAGCCACTCCTTAGCGCTTCAGTCTCAACTTGCCGAGGATGCCGTCGAGACCGCTCGACTTTTTCTCGATCTTCTGCTCGCGCCGCCCCGTCAGGCTCATAGCGATCTCGCGGATCGGCTGCACCGCTTTGGCTTTCGGAGCGAGTTCCTCGATCATCTGGCCGTTGTTGGCGGCCTGGCCGAAGGTTTCACTGTCGAACTCGATAATCGCGGAGGCTTTCATGCCGATCGCCGCCTCGAAATCCTTGACCGAGATCTCCGGTCGCTTCGGCATTCCGACGCCGCTGAGAATGAGCATCGGCGGCTTGTCGTTGTGGCGCGCCTGCTTGACCAGATCGATCATGTTCTTGGCGTTGCGCAGGTTGGCGAGGTCCGGCGCCGCCGTGATGATCACGTGATCGGCCTGCAGCACCATACGCTTCGTCCACTGGGTCCACATGTGTGGAAGATCGGCGGCAACGTAGGGGACGTTCTGGCGCACGACGTCGAGAACGATATCGCAGGCGTCCGCCGAGAGATCGTATTCGCGGTCGAGCGCGCCCGGCGCAGCAAAGAGGCTCAGATATTCCGAGCACTTCGTCAGCAGGCGATCCAGGAGCACCTCATCCAGACGTTCTGGCGTCGCGATCGCTTCGGCGATTCCCTGCACCGGATCCTGATTAAAATCGAGGCCTGCGGTGCCGAACGGCAGATCGAGGTCGGCGATCACGACCGACTGCTTCATCATCTCGGACACGGTCCAGGCGACGTTGTGGCAGATCGTGCTGGAACCGACGCCACCCTTGGCGCCGATGAAGGCGTAGACATGCCCGACCGGATCGGTGTGCGGGTCGTTGTAGAGGTTCGACAGGCTCTCCATGAACTGCAGCGGATTGATCGGAGCGATGAGATATTCGCTCACGCCGCGCCGCAGGACTTCGCGATAGAGGAGCACGTCGTTGGTGTGGCCGACCACGATCACCTTGGTGCCGGCATCGCAGGATTCCGCGAGCTTATCGAGCGCAGCCAGGAATTCCCGCTGGGGCAGCACCGATTCGATCACGATCAGGTTCGGCGTCGGGCTTTCGAGGTAGTGCGCGACGGCAGCGTTCACGCCCCCCATGTGAACGCTGACGTGCGTCTTGATCAGGCGGCGATCCTCGGCGGCCACCTGGACTGCCTCCGCAGTCTCGGGGCGCTCACAGAACGCCTGTATCGAGATCCTCGGAATGGGGCGCGCGCGATCCGAGATCCGCTCGTCGGCGACTGCCTCGACCTCGTCCAGTAGTGCAAGCTCGCGGCTCATGGTCTTGTCCTCGTTCACTGTCGTTCGGCAACTGTTCAAGCCAGCTCAGGCTCGGAGCGCGGCGACCGGCGGTCGCCGGCTACCTCGAGCCCTTGACCTGCAGGCGTTCGTCATTCGACTTGTCGGCGTGCGTTATCTTGCCAGAAACATACTTCTCGTAGACCGTATCGCGACGCTCAGCGGCCGCCGGCGACATGGTGCGCGGCCCGACAAGATCCGCTGGATTGGCGACCTGGACCGCGAGATTGCGCTGACTGGCGCAACCGAAGTTCGCGTAGGGCAGGTTGCGGCGATCGCTCGCGAGATTGTCGGGCCAGGCGCCACATTCCGGCGCCTCGGCGACAAAGCGTGCGAACGACATGGTGATCGGAGCGCTCGCCGAGCGCCCGACGCGATACGGGCGTACCGAGACTTCTGTTTCGGAGATGCCGGCGTCGCGAACGATGACGCGCAGATCGGCGAGTGCCCGCACCGCGGCGACATCGTTGGCGCCGCCGCTCGGCACGCCGATTGCCAATCGGGCGGTGTCGTTACCCGTTCCGCGGTAGCGGCGGAAGAAGTCGATCGCTTGCGCGCGCTGGCCGGGCGACAGCCCTGCTCCATTCGCAGCAATCCGCAGATCGAGCTTCGCCGGCTCGTTGGTCACCACGATTGGGTGACGCTGACGCGCATCGACCATCGCCCAGCTTGCGACGTGAACGCCCGGCTCCTCCTCGCCAGGACGGCAGCCGGAGAGACCGATGGCGGCAGTGGCGAGCAGCAGACCGGCGGCAACGGTGCCGGCCGGAGCGAGCAGTCTCGCGCGAAGTGACTTATTCATGGTCATGACACTCTCCGTCGATCCTGCTCAATCGATAATGAAACCAACGCCGCCGTCTTTCAGTCCCACCTGAGCCGGTTGCGGTATGTCCTTGCCGTAGACGCGGTTGAGGTGTCCGAGGAAGTTGAACTTGAGATCGGACGCCGCGGCGAAACCGTCATCGGGCTTGGCGAGCTTCTGGCGAGCCACCGGCTTCACCATGTAGGGGGTCACGAGGATGACCAACTCGGTCTCGCTCTTGATGAAGTCGTTCGAGCGGAACAGGGTGCCGAGTACGGGCAAGTCCTTGAGGCCGGGAAAGCCGTCGATGTTCTTGCGCGTGTCTTCGGAGAGGAGGCCGGCGAGCGCCAGCGTTCCACCCGACGGCAACTCGACAGTCGACTTGGCCTGGCGCTTCTTGAGGGCCGGGATCGAGATCGAGCTCAGCGTCACGCCGCCGACATCGGTCAGCTCCGAGACCTCGGTTTCGATCTTGAGGCTGATGCGGCCTTCGGAGAGCACGACCGGCGTGAAGGCAACGCCGACGCCATACTCCTTGTAGGTGACGGACTGCTGGCCAGAAGCGTCGACAACCGGGATCGGATACTCGCCGCCTGCCAGGAATTTGGCAGTCTCGCCCGACACAGCGGTGAGGTTCGGCTCGGCAAGCGTGCGGATGAGACCATCACGCTCCAGCATCCGCATGGCGTAGTTCATGCGTGCCGTGCTGCTGCCGAAGCCACCGTTGAGGCCGGAGTTGCCGTAAGCCGTCGTTCCGGTCGGCCCGGGATTGTAACTGCACAGCACACCACCGGCCAGACAGCCCGTTCCCGAGCCCGTACCAAGCGCCGGCACCGGAAGCTGGCCGAGACCCGCGGCGGCCGTTAGCGGCAGCGCGTTCTCCGTCAGCAAGTTGGTGGAGAAATTCCCCGAGTTGATGCTGGCACCAAGATTGATGCCGAACTGCTTCATGATCGAGCGCTGCACCTCGGCGACGACGACCTGAAGCATGACCTGCTCCTCGGCGTCGATCGTCAGCAGGTTGATGATGAGCTTGTCTTCCTTAGGGGGGGCACCCTGCCGGCCACGCCCTTCCGCGTCGCCTTCGGTGCTTCCGCCGACCAAAGTCGCGGGACTTGCGCCTGCTTCGCCGCCCTGCCCCGGGACCTGGACGCCGGTCGGCTGACGGGTCGAGAACGCCTCGTACTCAGACTGGCTGACCAGAGCGCGCGCATATTCGCGAGCGATCGTTGCGGCGCGCTTCGATTGAATGGGCGACGAGACCCGGCCCGTCAGGATGATCGAGTTGCCGACCCGCTTCGACAGGACGTTGGAGCCGGGAATGAGCTTGTCGAGCAACCGGTCCAAGGCCTGAAGCGAACGCTCCTGGGCTTCATCGTTGGACAGCAGGTCCTGACCGGCGCCGATTTCAACGTCGAGCGTGAGGACGTGATCGCCCTGCTCGTTGAAGAAGAAGATATTGGCCTGGCCCTTCCGCTTTCCGAGCAGGAAGACGCGATTCGACGACTGGACGACGGCGTCCAACCGCTGGGGATCGGAGACCATCACGTCGCGCAAGCGGAATGGGAACTGCACCATCAGCGACTTGCCGCGCTGCACCTGGGCCTTCTCAGCCCGCGGGAACGGACCGCGTGGCGAGACCTGATACACGCCGTCGTCGAGGGATGCTCGCGACTTAAAATTCGTCTGGGCGCTCAGGGGCGCGCTTGCGAGCGCTGCCACCGCAAGCATGAGGCCGCCAATGGCCAATTTCGTCGTCATCCACATGGGGTTCAAAGCCTTCTGGCGAGCTACCAACACTCGGGGTGCACGCAGACACAACTTCACGAACGCTCACTGGGACAACTCACTCGGCAAATTTCACAGGACGCTGCCGCCGAAGCGGCGCTCGCCAATCAATTGATGCCCGACGCTCTGGACTTTTGGCCGTAACGGAGAATACGAACAGTTTCGTTCCGCCGTTGCTCGCCGTCCGCAGCCCGACTGCCATCGCGCTTGAAGTCAGCAATCGAGCGCAGCGCCAGCGTGATGTCGCCCATCGACTTCGACAACGCGAGCTTCTCCGACTGCAGCGGCGACAGTTCGAGCGTAGCGGTGTTGCCTTCCGCGCCCTTCTGGCCTTCCTTGCTCTCGAGGCGCTGGCCGATCGCGAGGATCCGCACGTTGCTGAAGAGCAGCTCGCTCGTGTGCTCGTCGCCGCCGCCCTTCGCCCTGAGGCGCCGGATGAGATAGACGTCAACGTGGTCGTTCGGCAGGATCAGACGGCCGACGCCCGAGTCCTCGGTGATCTTGGTCGAGATGGCGCGCATTCCCTCGGGCAGGATCGACGCGAGAACGCCACCCTCACCCGATTTGATCAGCTTATGGCGCGTGATCGGCTCGCTCGCCAGGATCGGCGCGCGAGCGATGTGGCCGGCAAATTCCTTCGCGGTCGCCGACCCGCGGCAGATGATGGCGCCCTGCGGAACGGCTTCCTGCGGCCAGCCCTGGCAACGGAAGCTCGAATCCGTGGCGATGGTACCGAGCCCCATATCGGAGCGGGCGACGAGTACCTCGGCAAGGTTGGTTTTGACCTCGAGCTGGACGACCTGCGGCTTCGCAGTCAACTTCTGCATGCCGATGAAGGCACCGATCCCGCAGATGCCGGCAATTGCGATCCCGACCACTTGTGCCTTCTTCATTGCCCGACAGGTCCTCTCAAACGAGTCATCCAGTCCACGGCATGAATCTCGTCGACAATCCTCAACGGCGAGTTAATGGCCCTGGGCATTGTACTACGAACATGATGCAGGCCGTGTTTGAGGCTCTATCAGCGGCAAGTTTGACACACGCTTCGCCCCTGCCACCGGCCCACTCGACGTGCGCCGAGTCGGCGAGCGACGAACCACGCGCAAATCACACCACCGTAGCGGCGGCGGGTCGTTGCGAGATCGGCGACGACAGGGAAATGCGAATCAAACGCCGATCGGCGATAGCCATCCGGTCGAGGGATAGATGTGCAGGCCTGCCGCGGCGAGGGCGATGCCGTAGGGAATGCCGGTGCGCGCGCCGTGAAGGCGCAAGGCCCATTCCTGACGGGCGAGCCACAGCGGCGGCATGATGCTGCGGTACATCAGGATCACGACCGCCAGCACGCCGCCGGCCATGCCGGCCACAAGGATGTAGGGGACCAAATGGTCGAAGCCGACCCATAGCGCGGTCGCGGCCAGCAGCTTGGCATCGCCGCCGCCGAGCCAGCCGAGGGCGAACATGCCGATGCCGATCGAGAGCATCAGGATTCCCGCGCCAAGGTGATTGACCACTCCGGCCCAACTCATCCCGGTCATGGCGGCTGCGACCCCAAAGGCCACCACCAGCACGATCGATATGCGGTTGGGAATGGTCATCGTGAACAGGTCCATGGCGCCGGCAAATGCCATGGCGGCCGGGAAGACCAGCAGAACGGCGTACTCGATCACGGGACAGAACTCCTCAGCTGTCCCTGCAGTATGCGCCAGCGTGGGTGAAGGCTTGGTAAAGCTGCGGGCAGCGGCCTGTCATACAATTTTAGATACAGTTTCTTTACCCCGGCAGCAGAAACGCCGATTGCAACGAACTTTCCGGCATCCAGCCAAGGGGCCATTAAGCTTCCGGCGCTACTGTCGGTCCCTGCCAGCGAGGGCCACGGCAGGCTTTCGGTCGCGTATTCTCTGGGATGGGAGATGGGTCGTGCGGAATTCTTTTGCGCGGTTTTTGAAGGATGACTCGGGCGCCACGGCGATCGAGTATGCATTGATCGCGGCGTTCATCGCCCTCGTCATTATCACTGCTGCGACCGGCATCGGGACTGAGCTCAAATCCACATTCACCGATGTCGACGGCGGCCTCAAAAGCCGTACGAAATAGCGTCTTTCTTTGACCGCCTAAGCGTACGGCGTCGTGCTGAAAGCACGCCTGCGGCGTGACGCCTACACGCGCGGCGGCGCTGCCTCGCCGGTCGCTTTCCCGCCTCGCGGCCTTCGGCCGCCACCACTTAAATTAATTGTTCGTTGGCGCTGCATCGCCGGGCGCCGGCGGTGATGGCGGCGGTCGGGCGAAGACCAGCTTCTGATAGGCGAGACCGATCCCGATCAGCACGCCGCCAAGGGTGATGAATGAGAGCGCGCGCCACAACCCTGTGAGGCCGGCGAGATCGAACACAAACACCTTGATGACCGCCAGCAACACCAGGATCGCCGACGCCAGCCGCGCTATCCCGAGCGCCAGCCAGCCGACCGAATAGGCCCAGTGCTCGGCGCCGCTGGTCGAGCGGAAGAGACCGATCCTGTCGCCCTGGAAGATGTGGCGGATTTCCAGCGTCACATAGAAGAAGACGAGGATGCCGGCGAGAACATAGAGCCCAGTCACGTACCAGCCGGGACGAACGCCGCGGGCATGGCGCGCAAGGAACGCCGCCGCCAGCCCCGGCAGTAGATAGGCGACCAAGAGCGAGCTGAAGATCGCCACCCCGGCAATGTGTTCGTTTGAATTCAACCACGGGTTCTCGAAGACCAGCAGCCCGAAGGCGGCGAACAGCACGGCGATCGCACCGAGGATGATCGAGGCCCAGCGGAACACAGGGTTTGCCCGCGCGAGGTCGAGCCGCATCAAGGCATAGGACATCAGCAAGGCCGTCAGCACGTGCAGTCCCTGCTCGACGTGGTTCGACGCCCCGACCAGCGGATCGCCACCAGTGACCGCGTGGCGGATCTGGAAAAACAACAGCAGTGCCGTGAAGATGACCGCGAGCGCATCGGCGAGCCGTTGGGCGAGGTCGATTTGGCGCGTCTCGAGTAGCCGGCCGGCCATGGCGAAGGCGGCAGCGGGCACGCCATAGCCGAGAAGCAGCCAGTTGAAGATCGGGAACCGACCGACGTCGGCTCCCATGATCACCGGATCCCAGGCGATCCGCCCGAGGACGACGAAGCCGATCGCGGCGACCGCTGGCCGCAGCAGGGGTATGTCCCGCAGCGTCGAGACGTAGGCGGTACCGAGTGCCATCAGGGCGAAGGCAACCGTCATGTAGCCGCGTGACAGGAAGGCGACGAGCGCGAAACCAAGCGCGGAGATGGCGGCCGCTGCAAATGCGCCGGTGGCGAGCCTGATGCCAGGAAGCGGCAGGATGTTCTCACGCGCCAGAAAACGCTCGGCGATCCACACGTAGCCACCCGCCAGCAGGACACCAAACAGCGCGAACGGAACCGAGGCGTCGAACTGCGTGACCCGCAGATAGGTCAGGATCAGCACCAGCAACGGCGGCACCGTGGCGCCGAGCGCATAGAGCCCTGCCAGCGACGCGCTGAGCGTCGGCCCCCGCCACAGGCGGTATCCGGCAACACCGGCCGTCGCAGCACTGAGGATCGCGAGCGTCGTCAGATAGGCCGACACATTGTCGGGTAGGCGCAGGACCTGGGCCGCGAACGGCGCGAGCTGCGAGGCCTCAGGCGGTGCTGCGAGACCCGGCCAGGCCGCCGCGACGGCAATCACCGGAAGGCCAGCTAGGGCCGCGCCGTATGCTGCTGGCGCACTGATCCAGGCGGTCGCAAGCAGAAGGCCAGCGGCCGCCGCAGCGAACGGCACCCAGCCGCCGAGTTCGGATTTGCTATCCGACAGCATCGCCACCGCGAGCAGTGCCATTGCGAGCAGCGCGGCGCCGGCGATGCGATCAGGGGGCGCTTCTTCGTCCTTGGTGCCGAGGTGCGGTTCGACGGCGATGAAGGCCGCAGCGAGCGCAAGTTGCAGGAGCACGTGGACATAGCCAGAGAAGGTCCAGTCAGAGGCCCCCGCGGCTGCACCCGTGAGGTACGGCAGCCCCCACAGGAATGCGCCCGCGACGGCAAATGCGGCAAGCCAAAGCCATTTGCGCAACCGCGCGAGGCCGTACGCCGAAGCGGCGACCACTGCGAGATACAGGACCACCGGCCACGGATTCGGCTTGTCGGAAGCCACGAGCATCGGTGCGATGTAGGAGCCGGCCAATCCGAGTCCGGCCAGCATCGGCCCATGCAGCGCGGCCGCGAACATGGTCGCGACGCCGATCGCGCCGAGCACCACGAAGGCGAGCGCCGGTCCGATGAAGTTGTAGAGCGCATGCGCGGCATAGACTGTGCCGAAAGCGGTGACGGTGCCGGCTGCTGTCAGAATGCTTGGGATGTGGGCGGTCTCGAGCCCGGGCACCGTGATACCGCGCTCGCCGCGCCGCAGCCATTCGCCCGCGCCGACCAATGCAGCGGCCAACAGGAAGCCCAGGATCACGCGCGCGCCGGGGCCAAAAATGCCCTGCTCAATCGAATAGCGGACCATCAGGATACCGCCCAGCGCCAGCGCGATACCGCCGACCCATACGGCCCAGCGCGTTCCCAGCCGCTCTTCAAAAGAGCGCGTCGGCGCAGCCGGCATGGGCACGATCGCGGGAACGCCGGCAGCGTCACCGGGCGCCGGCTCATCAGCCGGCGTTGACGGCACCGCACTCTCGACCGGGGTCGGCGGTGTTACCGGCGCGATCGTCGGCACAGCCTCATCGGACGGCGCTGAACCCGGTGCGTCCCGCCCGAGCGAAGCACGCAGCGCGATGAGAGCATCGCTTGTTTCGCTGAGCCGTTCCTCGAGCGCGAGCGTGCGCTTGTTCAGCGTCCGGAACGCCATCAGCGCCGCAATCGCGAGCACCAGTGCAATAAATTCCATGGCCAAACGGCTCCATTCGCGAAGCGCAGATCAGGCGCAATCGCTGCGAATCAGACGACATCCGACGCGATCGTGCGATCCGAAAGTTAAACTATACGATGTTTATTCCGTGACACCCCGAACGGCCCCACGGCCGGCCGCGAGACGGGTTTATAGTGCCCATGTGAGATCCGTGGGTAAATCTGGCTCTGAATGACAACGCAACCCAAAATTTTCGATCGCGCGTTGCTGGCGCTCCACCGCACGCGCGCAGCCCCGCGCGGCCGCGACAACGATTTTCTGCTGCGTTACGTCGCCGACGATCTGGCAGACCGCCTTGCCATCATCCGCCGCTCGTTTCCGATCGCGCTCAACCTCGGCGCTCATACCGGCGCTGTCAGTCGACGCCTCCGCCGATCCGATCGCATTGGCCTGATGATCGACGCCGACTCCTCCGCCGCGATGCTGGCCCACTGCGACGGCCCACTGCTTTGCGCAGACGAGGAGTATCTACCCTTCGGCCCGGCAACGCTCGACCTCGTCGTCAGCGGGTTGGCGCTGCAGCTCGTCAACGACCTGCCGGGCGCACTCATTCAGATACGCCACGCGCTCAAACCCGATGGACTCATGCTGGCGACCCTGCTCGGCGCGGGATCACTGGTCGAACTGCGCGAGGCGTTGCTGATTGCCGAGACCGAACTTGAAGGTGGAGCGACCCCGCGCGTCGCCCCCCTTGCCGACGTCCGCACCCTCGGCGGACTGCTCCAGCGCGCCGGCTTCGCGCTGCCGGTCGCCGACGCCGACACCGTCCGCGCGGCCTATCCCAACCCGCTCGCGCTGATGCACCAGCTCCGCGCCATGGGCGCCAGCAATGCGCTCACCCGCGACTATCGCAAACCCCTGACACGACGCGTTTTAGCGTACGCGAGCGAGATATACTCAGAACGCCACCCAGCGCCGGACGGAGGCGTATTCGCGACCTTCGAATTCGTGACGCTGACCGGCTGGGCGCCCGCACCCACACAGCCCAAACCGCTGCGTCCAGGCTCGGCGACGACCCGGCTTGCCGACGCTCTCGGCGTGCCGGAAGGCGCGCCCAACACGAAAAAAAAGGAGTCTCCTTGAGAATCAACGGTGTCACAGGTTCGCCTGTGCATCGCCGCAATCATGCCGCGGGGCACGCCGAATCGACAGGCCTTTAGGAAAGCGTTAGGAGCGAATCGGCTCAGTTGCGTCGACGCCCGTCTTGGCGTCCTGGTATTCGAGGAGAGAGCCTATGTTGATGAGCACGCTCGACGGTATCGAGCTTGAGAGTACCTACCCTGAACTCCTCGGAAAGCGCGTTCTGATCACAGGCATCGACAACGAGCACGGCGTCGACATCGCCCGCGCGTTCGCCGAGCAGCGCACCCGCCTCGTCCTCCACGTCAACGAGATGACGCCGGAGATGGCCGTCCTTGGCGCCATCGTTGCCGAAGGCGCGCTCGACGTACGCCTCTTCGATGGACCGATCGGCGCGACCGATGCCGCCGTGAAGCTCGCGCGCCAGGCGGTGCAGGCGTTCGGCGGCGTCGACGTCGTCATCAATCTCGCGACGGTACCGGAGCCGCGCGGTGGCGCTGCTGCCCGCGAGACCGACGTCGAGGATGCCGTGAGCCAGGCGCTGTCGGCCGCGTGCCTGATCACCAAGATCGCCACCAACCGGATGCGCCTGACGATGACCGAAGGCCTCATCCTTACCATCGCGCGACTGCCGCGTCGGCCGACCTCGGCACAGCGCATGGTCGGCGCGCTGACGCGCTCGGCTCTTGCGAACCTGACACGGAACGAAGCCACGGAGTGGGGCCCGCACGGAATCCGCATCAACGCGGTTGCGCCGGCGACGCTGAGCACCATGTCGGCCGCTGGCGGCATCTCGGGCGAGCCGGACATGGCGAGCCTTGCGCTCTACCTCGCGAGCGAACGTGGCGAGGAACTCACCGGCCTGATGTTCGAATCGTACGG
>LNEA01000563.1 GCA_001464855.1 Rhizobiales bacterium Ga0077530 | reverse complement strand
CTCATCCGGCTCAGCTTCGGCGGGTGGCCGGTGGACCACGGCGCCGCCGGCGGCAACGTCGAGTTCGACCACGCGGGCGCGATCCTGAAATCCATTGCGGTCGATATTCCGTCGGGCCAGATCGGCCAACACCGGCTCGCGCTCGACCAGCGTCACATGGGCGTCGGCGACACGTCGCGCGACGCACAGCCCCGCCACGCCGACTCCGGCGCCGACATCCAGCAGCCGCGCATTCTGTCCGACGGTCGCCCCGCATGCGGCCGCGAGCAGCACCGCATCGAGACCGGCGCGATACCCTTGTGCAGGCTGAAAGATCGCCAGCGCGTCGCCGAGAAAGGCGTCGTCCGTTACGATTCCATCAGGCTCGGACATCAGGATTTGTCGGGGGGAGCGGTGTCCCGCTCCTCACCTTCGCGAACGATCCACTGGCCGAGGTCGGCTTCCTCGAGAAGTTGCGCCGCACGGACCCAATCGTCGTCGCGCACCAGCACCCGGCGCGGAAAGGCTCCGATCGAGCCTTCCATGATGCTGATATTGGCATCGGCGACATGGAGCACGATGCCCGCCTCGCGAAACAGCGCCTCGACGAAACTGATGAGAACGGGATCGGTCGCCCTGACGATCAGTTTCATAAGCTGTCCTCGCGGAAAGATCTGCGCTTACGAGCTCTTCGCGAGCGCGCGATCGAGAAACTCCAGTCGATCCTGCCCCCACATGAACTCACCCGACGGCAAAACGTAGCTCGGCGCACCGAATACGCCGCGCTCCAGGGCTTCGGCCGTATTCTGGTCATTGATGCGATCGAGTTCGGCGTCCGACGGCCCGGCTTTGCGGATTGCTGACGCGTCGAGACCGGCACGCTGCGCCGCCGCCGCTACCACCGCCTCGTCGCCGAGATTGCTTTCCAGTTCCCAGATCGAGCGACCGAGTTCCAGCGCCAGGCGACACGCGTCCTTGCCTTGCAGCGCCGCCGCAATCACGAGTCGCGTGCCGATCGCCTCATCCGACGGAAAATGCTTCGGTTCGAGATTGATCGGCAGACCGTGATAGTCGCGCCAGCGCTTGAGCTCCATCATCCGATACGCGCGTCGCTCAGGCGAGCGCTTCGGCAGCGGCAGTCCGCCAGTCTTGGCGAAGACTTCGCCGAATTTGGCTGGCTTGATGCGGACCGTCGCGTTGTGCCGCGCGGCGATCTCGGCGAAGCGCGCCGCGCCGAGATAGGTCCACGGGCTGTTGAGCGTCATGTAGTAATCGATCGTAGCCATTATTGTTTCCCCGTTGTGCGACGCCCGGTCTTATTTGCCGGCGCCGCGGATCATTGTGTAGATGTGCGAGAAATCCATGCCGTCTTGGCCAGCTAGTGCGTGCAACGCGTAGAGCTGCACCGCCAGCGCGCCCATCGGGCTCGTCGCGCCGACCGAGGCAGCCGCCGACTGCGCCAGCTTCAGGTCTTTCAACATCAGCGCGAGCGCGAACCCCGGCTTGTAGCCATTGTTGGACGCTGCGCGTTCGACCAGACCCGGTACCGGATTGTAGCCATTGACGCATGCCGATTGGCCGGACGACGTCGACACGACGTCGAACAACGCCTGCGCCGACAGGCCGAGGCGCTCCGCGAGCGCAAACCCTTCCGACGCCGCAACCATATTGATGCCGGCCATCATGTTGTTGCAGATCTTGGCCGCCTGACCCATGCCGGCTTCGCCGCAGTGGACGACTTTGCTGCCAACCTTTTCGAGGATCGGGCGGGCCCGCGCAACGGCTTGCTCAGTACCACCAAGCATCAGCGTCAGCGTCGCGGCCTTGGCACCGGTCGTGCCTCCCGACACGGGCGCATCGACGACATCTAGGCCGCGCGCCTTGGCGATCTCGTGCGCGGCGCGCGAACTCGCGACGTCGATCGTCGAGCAGTCGATCATCAGCGCGCCCGCCGGCACCGCCTCGATGATATCGCGCCACACGCTCAGCACGTGCTGGCCCTGCGGCAGCATCGTGATCACGATTTCCGCACCCTTCACGGCATCCTGCGCCGACGACGCGATCTCGATGCCTTCGCGTTGCGCGGCAGCGCGCAGGTCTGCGACGAGATCGAACCCGCGCACCTTGTGCTGGCCCTTGACCAGGTTGCTCGACATCGGGCCGCCCATGTTGCCGAGGCCGATGAATGCGATGTTCGCCATGGCTCAGGCCTTTCCGCGGATCATGTTGATGATGCCGGAAAAGTCATCGCCGGCGTGACCCTGCGCAACGAACAGATTGTAGAGCTGGCTCGCCGCCGCGCCCATCGGCGTCGACGCACCGGCACTGCGAGCCGCTTCCTGCGCAAGCCCCAAATCCTTCTGCATGAGCGCTGCGGCAAACCCCGGCTTATAGCCGTTGTTGGCCGGCGACGTCGGCACCGGTCCCGGCACCGGACAATAGGTCGTCACGGCCCAGCTCTGGCCCGACGAGGTCGACGCAACATCGAATAGCGCGTCGTGAGAAAGGCCGAGCTTTGTTGCGAGACTGAAGGCCTCGCAGGTCCCGATCATCGTGATCGCGAGCATCATATTATTGCAGATCTTGGCCGACTGCCCAGCGCCGGGATCACCGCAATGGACGATCTTCTTGCTGGCGCCCGCGAGGATCGGCTGGCCCTTCGCGAACGCATCTTTGGTGCCGCCAACCATCAGCGTCAGCGTCGCGGCTTCAGCGCCGCCAACACCACCTGAAACCGGTGCGTCGAGCGACAGCATTCCTGCTTTCGCCGCCATCTCGTGCGCCACGCGCGCGGACGCGACATCGATGGTCGAGCAGTCGATGAAGATCGTGCCGGGCTTAGCCGCAGAGAGGATGCCGCTGCCCCAGACCTCGATGACGTGCTTGCCCGCCGGCAGCATGGTGATCACGCAGTCGGCGTCCTTGGCGACCTCGAGTGCGCTGCCGGCTTTCTCGACCTTGCGTGCCACCGCCTTTTCGACGTTCGACCCGACGAGATCGAAACCAAGCACCTGATGGCCCGCCCTCACGAGATTGCCCGCCATGGGCAGCCCCATGTTGCCGAGGCCGATGAAGCCGATGCGTGCCATACTCAGTCCTCCGTTTATTCTTGATGCGTGAGCGGTCGTCAAAAGTGCCGGCGTCAGCCGCGGAGCACTTTGCCTGGATTCATGATGTTCTTGGGATCGAGCGCCTGCTTCACCGCCGTCATCATGCCGATCTCGACCGGGCTCTTGTAGCGGTAATTCTCTTCCATGCGCAGCCGACCAATACCGTGCTCGGCACTGATCGAACCACCGAGCGACACGACGATGTCGTGCACGATCTTGTTCATGTTCGGGTACTCGGCATGAAAGCGCTCGTAGGTCCAATCAACCGGGCGGATCGGATTGTAGTGCAGATTGCCGTCGCCGACGTGACCAAAGCAGCAATGACGCACGCCGGGATAGGCCTTGGCGACCGCGGCGTCGGCCGTGTCGATGAACTCGGGAATGCGTGAGAGAGGCACCGAAATGTCGTGCGCGATCGAGCCGCCGGCCGATTTCTGCGCCTCGGCCAGATCCTCGCGCATCTTCCAAAGTTTGCGCGCCTGCTCGCCCGACGTCGTGATCATCGCGTCCTGGACGAGGCCCGCCTCCATCGCCGCACCCAGCGCATCGGCGAGCGGCCCGTTCAGCGTGCCGGGTTCACCCTGCCCGCCAACTTCCATCAGCACGTACCAGGGATGGACAGACGGCATCGGATCGCTATGGCCGGGCACGCCAACCAGAAGAAGATCGATGATCGCGCGGCGCAGCAATTCGAAGGCTGAAATGGATTCGCCGAGCTTCGAGCGCAGCACTGACAGCAGTTCCACTGCCGCTGCGGGGCTGGCGACGCCGATATAGGCACTTATCACGTCCGACGGCTTCGGGAATAAGCGCAGCGTCGCGCCGGTGATGATACCGAGCGTTCCTTCGGCACCGATGAACACCTGCTTCATATCGTAGCCGGTGTTGTCCTTGCGCAAGCCGCGCAAGCCGTTCCAGATCTCGCCATTCGCGAGCACGACCTCCAGGCCGAGCACGAGCGCGCGCGTATTGCCGTAGCGCAGCACCTGGTTGCCACCGGCGTTGGTCGAGATGTTGCCGCCGATCTGACAGGAACCCTCGGCACCGAGACTCAGCGGAAACAGGCGGTTCGCGTCTGACGCCGCTAGTTGAATTTCCCTGAGGATGACGCCGGAGTCGACGGTGATCGTGTCGTTCGCCGTGTCGATGCCGCGGATGCGCTTCATGCGCTGCGTCGAGATGATGACCTCGCTGCGGTCGTCGTGCGGCTGGCTGGCACCCGTCAATCCGGTGATGCCGCCCTGCGGCACGATCGCAGTACCTGTCTCGGCACAGATCTTCACCAATGCCGAGACCTCTTCGGTGTTCGCCGGCCGGAGGACGAGCGGCGCATCGCCCACCCAGATCCCACGCCAAGCCCGGCAATAGGGCGCGATATCCATCGGATCAT
>LNEA01000562.1 GCA_001464855.1 Rhizobiales bacterium Ga0077530 | reverse complement strand
GACCCGCACCACTTTCGCCGCTGGATTAGGGCGCCCGTCGATCGCACGTCCGCCATAGAGCGCGATCCCCGGTCGTACGAGATCGTAACGATAGTCGGGGCCGAGCAGCGTCCCGGCAGAATTGGCAAGGCTCGCGGGCGCGTCCGGCAGCAAGGCCCGCAACGCGTCGAACGCCGCCTTCTGGCGCGCATTCATCGGCGAGCCAACCGTATCGGCGCACGCCAAGTGGCTCATGACGAGCGCGACCGTGAAATCATTGAGCGGCGCAGGTTCGGCGACAAGCTTATGGACTTCGCCGGGGGGCATTCCGAGGCGGTTCATGCCCGTGTCGATGTGCACTGCCGCTGGCAACTTGGCGCCCACCGCGCGGCTATAGGCGGCCCATTCCGCGATCTCCACGAGGCTACCGAGCACCGGCCGCAAACCGCGCTCCGGATAGATCGCCGCAGTGCCCGGCATCAATCCGTCGAGCACATAGGCCGTTGCGTTCGGCAGCACCGCCTTGAGGCGCGCGCCCTCGACCAGGGTGGCGACGAAAAACGTGCGGCAACCGGCATCCCACAACGCCGCGACAACCGGCTCGATTCCCATGCCGTAGGCGTCGGCCTTGACGACGCCCGCGCACTCAGCGCCCTTCGCCACCGCCGCGAGCCACCGCCAATTTGCCTTGATCCCCGCGAGATCAACCGTCAACAGCGCCCTGGCCGCGGCGCTGACGGCGCCGGGGGCCTGTTCTGCAGTCGCCAAGTCACGGGCTTCGCTCACTCATACCGCTCCGGCAAATACTGATCCTGCGCCAGGTTGCCGAACCTCGTGTACTGGCCCTCGAACGAGAGCGTGACCGTGCCGACCGGACCATGGCGCTGCTTGCCGATGATAGCCTCTGCCTTGCCGCTGACCATCTGCATTTTTGCCATCCATTCCTGGAATTCGGCGGTCCCTTCGCTCGGCTTCGTCCGCTCGATGTAATATTCCTCGCGGTAAACGAACATCACGACGTCGGCGTCCTGCTCGATCGAGCCCGATTCACGCAAATCGGAGAGCTGCGGCCGTTTGTCCTCGCGCTGCTCGACCTGACGCGAAAGCTGGGAAAGCGCGATCACCGGCACGGCCAGTTCCTTGGCCAATGCCTTGAGACCGGTTGTGATCTCGGTGACTTCCTGCACGCGGCCTTCCGAGGTCCGCTTCGAGCCGGTCAGCAACTGGAGATAGTCGACGATCAGCAGACCGAGACCTTTCTGGCGCTTGAGGCGTCGGGCGCGCGCCGCAAGCTGGGCGATCGAAATACCACCGGTCTGGTCGATGTAGAGGGGCAAGCTCGCCATCTGCTGCGACACCTGTACGAGCCGCTTGAACTCACTCTCATTGATCATGCCGCGGCGGATCTTTTCCGATGAAACCTCCGCCTGCTCGGCGAGGATACGCGTCGCGAGCTGTTCGGCCGACATTTCGAGCGAGAAGAACCCGACTACCGCACCGTCGAGTACCTTATCGGTGCCGTCGGTCTGGCGTTCGACCTTGTAATTCTTGGCGACATTGAAAGCGATGTTGGTGACCAGCGCCGTCTTGCCCATCGACGGGCGTCCCGCGAGGATGATGAGGTCGGACGACTGCAGACCGCCCATCTTCGAATCGAGATCCCGCAGGCCCGTCGAAATGCCCGACAGTCCGCCCGCGCGCTGATAGGCGTTGTTCGCCATCTCGATGGCGTTCGTCAGGGCGGAGCTGAACCCCATGAAGCCCTGGCCGAACTTGCCGGTCTCGGCGAGGCTGAAGAGCCGGTTTTCGACGTCCTCGATCTGCTCGTCCGGCGGAAAATCGACCGGCGCGTCGTAGGCCGAGTTGACCATGTCCTCGCCGATCAGGATGAGCTGTCGGCGAATCGCGAGGTCGTGGATCGTGCGGCCGTAGTCCAGGGCGTTGATGATCGTCGTCGCGTTCGCCGCGAGACGGCCGAGATACTGCGGCACGGTGAGACCCGGCTCGATCGGCGCCGTCGATTCGAAAAAGGTTCGCAGCGTCACCGGCGTCGCCTGCTTGCCGCTGGCGATCAGCTTGGCCGCCGTCTCGTAGATCTGCTGGTGCAGCGGATCGAAGAAATGGTGCGGGTCGAGGAAGCCCGACACGCGGTCGTGCGCCTCGTTGTTGACCAGGATGGCGCCGAGCAGGGCCTGCTCGGCGTCGAGATTGTGGGGGGCTCCGCGAAGCGCAAGCGCTTCGGGGTCGGCGCCGTCGGTGTTGGCGGCGGAGCTCAGGAGGTCGGGGACGGTGCGGGTGCTCTTCATGGGGGGACCATCGCCGATTCGGGGGGCGCGATGGCACTGGCAAGAGACGTCGAGCGGAGATGCTCCCCTGTATGCACAGGCCGCGATCGGAGCCCTTGCGGTGAGGCCGAATCGCACCGTCGCGATGTGTGTACATGGCCGTTTCTCCGCATTGTACTGACCGCGCGGGGAAGCTATGCCATGAGCCATCGCCGGGTTGCGCCGGCCACTCGCCAATTTCGACCAAGGACCACCGCCATGACGCCAGCCGACACCCGCATCGCCCGCGCACTGATATCGGTGAGCGACAAGCGCGGCGTCGTCGAGTTGGCGCAGCGCCTGGCAACATCTGGCGTCGAGATCCTCTCGACCGGGGGCACCGCAACGACGCTCAAGAATGCCGGCATTGCCGTCAAGGACGTAGCCGAGCACACCGGCTTCCCCGAAATGATGGACGGACGCCTAAAGACGCTGCATCCGAAGGTCCACGGCGGCCTGCTGGCGATCCGCGGCGACGCAGCGCACGACGCCGCTGCCAAGGCACACGCGATCGCACCGATCGATCTGCTGGTCGTCAACCTCTATCCGTTCGAGGAAACCGTCGCGAAGGGCGCTGCGCTCGACGACTGCATCGAGAATATCGACATCGGCGGGCCGGCTATGATCCGCGCCGCCGCCAAGAACCACGCGTCCGTTACCGTTGTCGTCGATCCCGAGGATTACGACCGCGTACTCGCGGCGATGGCCGCCAACGACGGCGCGACGACGCTCGAACTGCGCCGCACGCTCGCCGCCAAGGCATTTGCCCGCACTGCCGCCTATGACGGCGCCATCTCAAATTATCTCGGCGCAACATTCGAAGGCGGCGACGCTGCGAAAGCCGGTTTCGGCCCCACGTTCACGCTGCAAGGTCGCAAGGCGCAGGATCTTCGCTATGGCGAGAACGCGCATCAGCACGCTGCTTTCTACGTCATGCCGCCGGTCGCGCCCGGCACCATCTCGGCCGCCCGCCAGCTCCAGGGCAAGGAACTCTCCTACAACAACATCGCCGACACGGACGCGGCGCTCGAATGCGTCAAGCAGTTCACCGACGGCCCGGCGTGCGTCATCGTCAAGCACGCCAATCCGTGTGGCGTCGCGGAAGCGGCGAACCTCGCGGACGCCTACGACCGCGCGTTCGCGACCGACACCGAATCGGCGTTCGGCGGCATCATTGCCTTCAACCGCGAGTTGGATGCCGCCACCGCGAGCCTGATCGTCGAGCGCCAGTTCGTCGAAGTCATCATCGCGCCGAGCGTGGCATCGGACGTCGAAGCCATCATCGCAGCTAAGAAAAACGTGCGGCTTCTCGTGTCAGGCGCGTGGCCGTCCACCACGCCGCCGCGGCTCGATCTCAAGAAGGTCGCTGGTGGTTTGCTGGTGCAGGACGCCGACCTCGCGCTCATCGACGACCTCCGCGTCGTCACGAAACGCCAGCCGACCGAGCAGGAAATGGCCGATCTGCTGTTCACCTGGAAGGTCGCGAAATTCGTCAAGTCGAACGCCATCGTCTACGGCCGCGACCGCCGCACGATCGGCGTCGGCGCGGGCCAGATGAGCCGCGTCAATTCCGCCCGCATCGCCGTCATCAAGGCGGAACAGGCGGGTCTCGAGGTCAAAGGCTCAGTCGTTGCGTCGCGGCCGAAGCCGGCGTCACGGCGGTGATCCAGCCCGGTGGATCGATGCGCGACAAGGATGTGATCGCCGCGGCCGACGAACGCGGGCTCGCGATGGTCCTCACGGGTCTCCGCCACTTCCGCCATTGAGGGCCAAGCATTGGAGGACGGCGCGCCAGATATCGCACTGCGTCCGCCGGGATCAGCCGACTGGGATCGCGTGCGCGCGTGGCTCCGCCAGCCCGAGATCCAGGCGTGGTGGGGCGGGCTCGGCGCGGCTGAAGCCGAGATCGCCATTGCCGCCGAAAGCCCATCCGCATTGTGCCGCATGATCGTCGCGGACGGCGTGCCAATCGGATATGGGCAGGCAATCGACGCCGATATGGTCCGCAGCCCGCAAACCGAGGGCCTGCCGGCCGGCGCCTACGTTGCCGCGCTTTTCATTGCCGACCCGGCGCATCGTCGCCGTGGTGCCGGAGAGGCCGCGCTCGCAGCGCTGACGCGCGAGGTTTTCTCGTCAACGCTTGCCGTCGCCTGCGCGACCATCGTGCCGATCCGCTATGAACCCGCGGTTCGTGCCGCGGAGCGTGCCGGTTACCATTGGATCGGCGTCAGCGACGGCGC
>LNEA01000561.1 GCA_001464855.1 Rhizobiales bacterium Ga0077530 | reverse complement strand
GACGGGGGATTCGGGGGTGTCCCCCGAGCGGGTTGCAAGGGCGGCAGCCCTGCTCGCGCCGGAAGCGCGATTAATTCACACCGCCAGGTCGTCAACCCTTACCCCTTCCCTGTCCGCCCGAGTTGGAGGATGCGCGCGAATTCGGCCATGCCGGTCTGGCGACTGCCGCGATGGCGTTCAGCGGCGAGAATACCGAGCAGCACGGCGAGGCTGTCCGCGATGACCTCGTTGACGATGACGTAGTCGTATTCGTTCCAGTGGCCGATCTCGACGTCGGCGGCGGCGAGGCGGCGGGCGACGACATCGGCGCCATCCTGCGCGCGAGCGAACAGACGCTGCTCAAGCGCATCCGCCGACGGCGGCAGGATGAACACGCGCACGAGATCGGTCGGCGCGGCGGCGGCGAGCTGCTGGGCGCCCTGCCAGTCGATGTCGAACAGGACGTCGCGTCCGTTGGCGAGTGCTTCCATGACGGGCCCGCGCGGCGTGCCGTAGAGATTGCCGTGAACGTGTGCCCATTCGAGCAGGTCGTCGGCGTTGCGCATCCGCTCGAACGACGAGGTATCGATGAAGCGATAGTCGCGCCCGTCGACCTCGCCGGGTCGCGGCGACCGGGTCGTCACCGAGACCGACATCACGATGTCCGGTTCAGCCGCCATCAGCGCCTTGGCCAGCGTGGTCTTCCCAGCGCCCGATGGTGAGGACACCACCAGCATCACCCCGCGCCGCGCCTTGTGTGTGCTCGTCATCGGTGCCCCTATTCGATGTTCTGGATCTGCTCGCGCATCTGCTCGATCACGGCCTTGAGCGCGAGGCCCGCCCGCGTCGTCTCGATGTCGTTGGCCTTGGAGCAGGTCGTGTTGGCCTCGCGATTGAATTCCTGCGCCAGGAAATCGAGCCGGCGTCCCGCCGGCTTGCCGCCCGCCATCATCTCGCGCGCCGCCGCGATGTGCGCGCGCAAGCGTTGCAGCTCTTCCTCGACGTCAGCTTTGACGGCCAGCAGTGCCGCCTCCTGGTGCAGCCGCGTTTCGTCGAGCGGCGTGGCGCTGTCGAGCAACCGGGCGACCTGCTCCTTGAGACGCGCGCGGATCGCCTCCGGCGATCGGCCGGGCGACGCGCCAATCTCGTCGACGAGCCGCTGGATGGATGCGAGGTGCTCCTCGATGACCGGGGCCAGTCGGCCGCCCTCGGCGCGGCGCGAGGCGACAAGCTGGGCGAGCGCGCGCTCGAAACTCGTGAGGATCGCAGCTTGTCGAGCTTCGGCCACGTCCTCGGCCTCGCTCCCTTCGCCGACCTCGAGAACACCGCGCAAACCCAGCAGTCCTTCGACGCTCATGGGCGCGAAATCGCCGCTCGCGCGCACCCGCGCGGCCATCGCGAGAACCTTGGCGAGGGCCGCTTCGTTGATCCTGAGTTCTGCGCCGCCGTCGTCGCGCGTGACGTTGAGGCTGACCGAGACGTTGCCACGGGTCAGCGTCGCCCCGATCCGCTCGCGCAGGCGCGGCTCCAGGGCATCGTAGCCGGGTGGCAGGCGCAAGCGCACGTCGAGGCCGCGGCTGTTGACGCTCCGGATATCCCAGCGCCAGGCGACGGCGAGATGCCGCCCCTCGTCACCGCCGAAGCCAGTCATCGATGGAACCGGGTCATTCTGCTTCGGCATTGGTGAAATCACATCTCGTTTCGCGTCGATCGGGGCGGGTTCAGCGCAATATCGCGGGACGTATAGGCCGCGGTCCCCCGAATGTCCCGTTGTTCGCGCGCCACGGCAACAAAATTACCAACTATGCCCTCAGCGCGGGCAGGTCGGCGCTGGCCGCTCGCGTCGGGGTCTGGCCATTGGGGGGCAGTACGGATAGGTTCGCGCGGCACATCCGGGTATATCCATCGGTGGCGCTGGGAACGACCGGCGGGGTGGCGAGACGGGAGAGACGACGATGGTTCAACGGGCGCCGCACCGCGGATTGACCTTTGGTATCTTTCTGGCCCCGTTTCACCGGGTCGGCGACAACCCGACGCTGGCAATTGGCCGCGATCTCGATCTGATCACCCACCTCGATCAGCTCGGTTACGACGAGGCCTGGATCGGCGAGCACCATTCGGCGGGCTGGGAGCTGATCGCCAGCCCTGAGCTGATTATCGCGGCGGCGGCGGAGCGGACCAAGAACATCCGCCTCGGCTCGGGCGTGACGAGCCTGCCGTATCACCACCCGTTCCTCGTCGCCCAGCGCTTCGTTCAGCTCGATCACATGACCAAGGGCCGCGCCATGCTCGGCTGCGGACCGGGTGCGCTGACGTCCGACGCCTACATGCTGGCAATCGAGCCCGAGACGCAGCGCCCGCGCATGATGGAGGCGTTGGATGCGATCATCGCCCTCCTCAAGTGTGAGGAGCCGGTGACGATGAAGACCGACTGGTTCGAGATGCGCGACGCACGCCTGCACCTCGCGCCCTACAGCGATCCGCATTTCCCGATCGCGGTCGCCAGCACACAGTCGCCGGCGGGAATGCAGGCCGCGGGCAAGCATGGCCTTGGCGTGCTATCGCTCGGTGCGGGATTGCCGGGTGGCATCGACCAGCTCCCCGCACACTGGAAGATCGCCGAAGACGAAGCCGCCAAGCACGGCACCACCATCAGCCGTAAGGATTGGCGCCTTGTCGCCAACATGCACTGCGCCGAGGATGATGAGCGGGCACTGCGCGATGTCGCCTACGGCGAGCGCCAGGAGACGGTCACCTATTTCGAGGATACGCTCGGTCGTCCGCCGGGTCGGTCGCAGGATCCGTTGCGCGAGGGACCATCGCCAAGGGCATCGAACGGATGATCGAGGCCAGCAAGGGTGGCATCGGCGGCGTCATGTTCCGCGCGCACGAATGGGCGAACCGCGAAGACACCATGCGCAGCTTCGAGCTGTTCGCCCGCTGGGTGATGCCGAGGTTCCAGGGCTCGCTCGACACCGTGATCGCCTCGCGCGACTGGTGCCGGGACAACCGCAAGACGATTTTTGCCCCGAACGTCAAAGCTATCGAAAAGGCCTATGAAGCGGGTGGTCGGGCGGCGCCCGAAGGTTACCGCAGCCGTCTCACGGGCGCCCGTGACGACGGCAAAAGCTGAGCGCGACGCGCTCTGGGGCAAGAGCTGAGCGCAGCGCGCCTTGGTTTCATTAGCAGAAGCGACAGAGGTTGTATGACGACAATGACACGAGATTGGTCCGCCGACGTCTTCAAGGAGATGAAGGCGCGCGACATCAAAACCGTCGCCACCATCCCGGACGGCGGATTGACGAGCCTGCTCCAGATGGTCGTCGCCGACAAGGA
>LNEA01000560.1 GCA_001464855.1 Rhizobiales bacterium Ga0077530 | reverse complement strand
CTGGGCGAGCGGCGTCACGGTGCCGATCTCGGCGAACCCGCAGCCGAGGCCGAGAACCGCATCCGGCACGCGGGCGTCCTTGTCGAAGCCGGCGGCGATGGCGATCGGGTTGGTCAGCGCGAGGCCGCCGAGGCGTGCCGCAAGAGTTGGCGGATCAGCGGAGCGGTCGGCCGGATAGAGTCCCTTTTCGAGGGCCCGCAATGTCGTCTCGTGGGCCGTCTCGGGGTCGAGCACGAGCAGGGCCGGCCGCGCGAGCTGCATCAGGGCATTCAGCATCAACCAAGCTCCGGGGGCAGGATGTGGCGACCATCGGGGCCGACGGCCAGCGGCGTAGTAGAGACGACGGCCGCGATCGGCAACAGGCCGTAGAAATGCGGGTAGAGCGTGCTGCCCGTCCCTTCCCAGCGTAAACCATCGCCGAGCCGGCCGGGATCGACCGCCAGCAGAATCAGGTCGGTTTTCCCTGTGAAGAACTTGGCGGCTGTCCGGGCGACCTGATCCGGACCGCTCAAATGGATGAAGCCGTCGCGTAAATCATCCGGCGATCCGGCGAATTCACCAGCCGCGCTGAAGTGTCGCCATTCATTCTGGGTACAGATTTTGTAGATCATTGATAGTTCATCAACCAAAACAACAAAGTGTTACGGGGAGTTAATCTTTTACGCTCTCGGTACGTTACAAGGTTGGCGGCACGCGTTTTGCTTTGGGGATAGATCGTAAATAGCCAGCCTGCGCCCACGGAACATCGGGCATACAGGCAGGTGCAAACCTGAGCGAGCCACTGAGGCCTGTTTCAATGAGCCCGACGTCATCGATCCTGACCCACGAGTGGATCTGGAATGCGATCGACGCGCTTGCGCGCCATAAGGAGCTGTCGTCTTCCGGGCTCGCGCGGCTGGCTGGGCTCGATCCGACGGCCTTCAATCCGTCCAAGCGGTTCACGCCCGAAGGCCGGCCGCGCTGGCCGAGCACGGAAAGTATTTCCAAGATCCTCACTGCCACCGGGTTCACGCTCGATGAGTTCACCGCCCTTGCCGCCGAGGCGGAGCGGTCGCGCCAAGCGCCGATCCCGGCCAATGTGCCACTGATCGGGCAAATCACCAACGCGACCGTCAGCGGCTGGCACACCTTTGGTTCGGCGATCACCGAGGGCCTCGACGCCAACGCCAAGCTGGTCGTCGGTGGCGGCGGGCCGTTTGCCGTCGAGGTCGCCGACGGCAGCCTCGAGCCGGTCTATCGCTGCGGCCTGACGCTCGTCGCCTCGTCGAACGAAGTGTCCAATGCAGGCGATCGCATCCTGATCAAGCCGCAGGGAGGGCTCGCTGTCCCTCGTCTGCTGGTCGGCAAGACCTCCCGACGCGTCGAACTCGTGGCCATCAGTGGCGACGGCGACACGGTCGGCCTCGACCGCGCCCGTGTCGACTGGATCGCGCGAATCATCTGGTCGAGCCGTTAGAGCTGGCTTGCCGCCGTCACTTCGGTTTCGGCAGTTCCATCCGCACCGCAATGGCCGCGCTCGCGAGCACGGTGATGTCGTTGTTCTCGACATCCGGCACGTCGAGGCCGCCCTTGACGACGTTGACCGTCACTTGGCCGTGCGGGAGTTTCGCTGCCACCTTGGCGGCGTCGACCAGCTCCGGCTTCTGCACGCCGACGGTGACCGTGACCTCCATTTTCTTTGAGTCGAGGCCGAGATTGCGGACAAACGACAGCGAGCTGTGGTGGATTGCGTCTTCGACGGCGCGGACGGCGGCCTTGGTGTAGTCGCCACCATGCAGTGACGCGCCGGCGCCGAGTTCGAGGATGATGCGCTTCGGTTTCATATGTGCTTCCTCGGTCTCAAAGGTCGAGCGAGACGACGACCAGCGCGTGCGCCAGGATCGTGCTGTCGGTGCCGGCGTCATTGGGGATCTCGAGGCCGCCGTCGACCACCTTGACGACTCCCTTGCCGTAGGGCGCCACGGCAAGCACGGCTTCCTTTCGAACGGTCTCGGGACGCGGCACGCCGATATTGATCTCGATGTGCATGTCCTCGAGCGGTTTGCCCATCAGCGTCGCGATGCTGAGTGTGTTGCGCCACAGGGCATCGCGCACCGCGCGCTCGGCGGCTTTGGTGCTGTCGGCGCCGCGGATATCGGTGCCCATGCCGATCTCCAGCACCATTCGTTTCAATGCCATTGGTGTTTCCTTCCCCGGTGTCGTTCGGTGGTCATTTCGCGCTGCCGGCGCCGGTTCCGTCAAGGCATTCCGGCGCGTGGCTGGAGCGCTCAGTCAGCACCCTGCTGCATGAGTGCCGGCACGCGCCCGGACGGCTGCAACCCTTCACGCATGACGAGCCGGCGGAGCCAAGGGAGACTGTTAAGTGCGTGGAGTCCGGCGCCCCGTACGAGATGCAAGGGCAGGAAATCGGAGATCAGAGACCGATTGAGCGTGTCGACCATGGTCGCGCGCGCCGTGACATCGCCGCGCCTCTCGCGATCATAGGCGGCGAGCAGCGTATTGCTTCCAATGTCCGCGCCGGTGCCCCGCGCGTGCGCGACCATCTCCACGAGCGTGGCAATGTCGCGGAGGCCGAGGTTGAGACCCTGGGCGCCGATCGGCGGGATGACGTGTCCGGCCTCGCCGACGAGTGCGATACGGCGTGCGCCTAGGCGATCGGCAGCGAGGCGCGTCAGCGGAAAGCTCGCGCGTCGGCCGACGGATGCGACGGCGCCGAGCAGGCCCATCAGCCGGCCATCGAGTTCCCGCATGAAAGCGCCGTCATCGAGCGCCATCAGGCGCCGCGCCTCTTCCGGTGTTTCGACCCACACGAGACTCGATTCGAGGCCGGCAAGCGGCACCGTCGTCATCGGCCCAGCCGGACGATGGAACTCGCTGGAAATGTTGTCGTGCGGGCGGGTGTGCCGAAACCGCGTGGCCACTGCGGTCTGCGGATAGGGGCTGGTGCGTGCTTCGATGCCCGCTTCGGCGCGACAGAGCGAGCCGCGACCATCCGCGCCGACGATCAGCCATGTCGTGAGGCGCTCGCCGTTGCCGAGGCGCACACTACTGTGCCCTCGACCAGTCGGAGGTTCGCTTGAGCCGCCGCAGTCGCCAGCAGCGCGACGTTCAGCGCGGCGTTGTCGATGTTCATCCCGAAGGCGGCGAGACCGAGCTCGCCCGCACCGAACAGCACTTCCGGCGCGCGCCACAAGCTACCGGTGTCGTCGATCAGGCGGATGCCCGTCATCGGCACCAACGCCGTACCGAGCCGCGCGCCAAGCCCGAGGCGGTCGAGCATCGCGACGCTGCCGGTGAACAGCGCTGTCGTGCGCGTGTCGCGGGCAGCGAGCGCTGGGTCGAGTGAAGGCCCGACGGCGATCGTGGCCAAGCCGGCCTGCGCCATCGCGAGCGCGGCAATGAGCCCAGCCGGCCCCGTTCCGACCACTAGGACGTCACAGTCCGATGTCACGTCATTAGCCATTCGATCTCCGGGGGATCCACGGCGGCATTCTAAGGCCATGCGGGGACATGCGACAGTCCGCGCGGGCGTTTTCGTTTGTTTGGCTGGGGTGGCAGTTTATAATTGCTATAGATCAAGGCGCAGAGCCTGTGGCTGGGTGAAGTCAGGCGCAACGGGGCTGAGGCCGGTCGAGGGAAGTGGAGCGGACGTAATGGACTATGACGCGCAATTCGCGGGGGCGCTGGCGCGGCTCAGGGACGAAGGCCGCTATCGCGTATTCGCGGACATTCGGCGTCGGCGCGGGTCCTTTCCGGCTGCTGAGCGGTTCGGGACGAACGGAACGCGCGACATCAAGGTCTGGTGCTCTAACGACTACCTCGGCATGGGTCAGCATCCGGTGGTCCTCGCGGCTATGCATGAAGCGCTCGATACGGTCGGCGCCGGCTCCGGCGGCACCCGCAATATTTCCGGCACGACGCACTATCATGTCGAACTCGAAGCCGAAATCGCGGACCTTCACGGCAAGGACGCGGCGCTTCTTTTCACCTCAGCCTACGTTGCCAACGATGCGACGCTTTCGACCCTGCAGAAGCTGTTGCCGGGCTGCGTGATTCTGTCGGACGAGAAAAACCACGCCTCGATGATCGCGGGCATCCGCAACGGCGGCGGTCCCAAGCTGATTTTCAAGAACAACGACCTCGCCGATCTCGAAGGCAAGCTCGCCGCCCTGCCGCGAGAGACGCCGAAAGTCATCGCGTTCGAGTCGGTCTACTCGATGGACGGTCTGATCTCGCCGATCGGGGCCATCTGCGATCTCGCACGGAAATATAATGCGCTCACCTATCTCGATGAGGTTCACGCGGTCGGCATGTACGGCCCCCGCGGCGGCGGTATTGCCGAGCGCGACGGCGTGATGGACTTCGGCGTGATGGGCGGGTATATCGCCGCCTCCGCCGACATCTGCGACGCCATCCGCTCCTACGCCCCGGGCTTCATCTTCACGACATCGCTGGCGCCGGCATTGGCCGCGGGCGCGTGCGCGAGCATTCGCCATTTGAAATCGAGCAACGTCGAACGTGAGCGCCACCAGGAGCGCGCCCGCGTCGTCAAGCGGCGCCTCAAGGCAGCCGGCCTCCCGGTGATGGACAACCCGAGCCATATCGTCCCGGTGCTGGTCGGCGATCCCGTGCACTGCAAGGCGGTCAGCGACATGCTGCTCGACCGGTTCGCGATCTACGTGCAGCCGATCAACTACCCGACTGTGCCGCGCGGCACCGAACGGCTGCGCATCACGCCGACGCCCGTGCACAGCGACGCCGATATCGATGGGCTCGTTGCCGCGCTCGGCGCGCTCTGGACCGAATGCGAGCTGGCTCGCGGCACGCGTGTGGTCGCGGCATAAACGTCTGAAAAATTGGACGAATAGCTGTTCTGCGGCCCAGTCCGCTTGCTCGGGCGGGTAGGCGCGTGCTGTTATTGCGCAGCACTTCAAGAAACAGCGATCGCGAGCACGCCCCCATGCAGGACAAGGTCCGCACTCTCTCCGATAGGGTCCACCTCGAAGACATCGAGGTCGGCCGCACCATCCCCTTTGGCCGCATCAGCGTCAGCAAAGAGGACATCATTACCTTCGCGCGTGCCTACGATCCCCAGCCGATGCATCTCGACGAGGCG
>LNEA01000559.1 GCA_001464855.1 Rhizobiales bacterium Ga0077530 | reverse complement strand
CGCTCGCGCAGGCCCGTGCGGATCGTGTCGCCGGTGACCTCGCACGTCGCGGCATTGATCCCGCTCGGTTGATAGCGATCGGACGGACTGCCGTCCTCGACATCAGCCCGCGCAGTGGCGCATCAAGCCCGAACCGGCGCGTCACCTTCGAGCCTGCGTACGTCGGCGAGGAGCCATGATCTCGCGCAAGCTTTTACTGCTCGGTGAGATCGGAGTCGGCAAAACCTCACTTATCCGCCGCCTCGTGCATGGCCGCTTCGAGACTGAATACAAATCGACATTCGGTGTCGAACTCTATCGAGTGCCGATCACGCGCGCAGGCCCCGACGGCGATGATGCTCTCGAGCTGATCGTCTGGGACACCGACGGCAATTTCGGCCAGAGCATTTTTCGTCACGTCTACGTCAAGGGCGCGTCGGCGGCTCTCATCATCGGCGATCTCAAGCGGCGTTCGACACTGGAGACGATGGTCGAGCTGGCCGAGGGGTTCCAGGACGCGCTCCCCGGCCGCCACTTCTCTTTCATCGCCAACAAGTCCGATCTACTCGCCGATGGCGAGGTCGCCGAGATACCGGCCAAGCTCCAGGATGGTCGCCAGTCAATCCTCCTCACCTCCGCAAAGACAGGCGCCAATGTCGAGGACACCTTCATCCAAGCCGCGACGTCGATCCTCCGCCGCGAAGGGTGAGGGCATGAGCGTCGACGATGGATTGTTCGCCGAAGCTGGGCACTTCCTCGCGGAACGCCGATCGTTCGGCTTGGTTTGGATCGACGAAGCGCTCACTGTCCGAAAGCGGTTTGGTGCCCTTGTCGACTTCGTAACCCTCGATCGCCCCCTATCGGCAAGCGTCATCGCCTTGGTCGGCGCGGAGGACGACATCGTCGCATTGCGTGACACGGATGGCGGTTCTCTCACTATCCCCAATGTGATCATGAATATCGACACCGGCGGAGCGCCGCGCCTCAGTATCGATGTCCACTGGGTGCAGGCCCAGCGCAGCTATCTGCTGCACGTGCGCAATGTCGTCGATCATTCCGCAATTGAATCGGAGCTCAGCACCCAGATGCGGCGGCGTGCGATCGCCGAGGCTGAGGTGCTGGAGAAAACCGCCGAAGTTCAGCGGGCGAACCAGGAGCTGGCGCTCGCCAATCGCGACCTCGAGGAGTTTGCTTACGTCATCTCGCATGATCTCAAGGCGCCACTGCGGGCGCTGCGCTACGACTGCGGCGACGCCGATCGAGACCTTGCCGCCGGCAATATCGAGGCCGTTCAGTCGCGGCTCGCGGCGGTCCGCGGCCACGAAAAGCGCATGCGGGCAATGCTGGACGGCCTGTTCGACTACGCCCGGATCGGCCGCAAGGACGACGCGCTGGAAATCGTCGACACGCGCGCGCTCGTCGAGAGTATGGCTGCAAGCGTCGGACCGCCGGCCAGCATGACCATCGAAATCAGCGGCGACTGGCCACGAATGACGACCCTCGCCGCGCCGCTCGATCTCGTTTTGCGCAACCTCGTCGATAACGCCATCAAGCACCACGATCGGGAATCCGGACGCATCGCTCTCGTGGCGCGGGACGACGGTGACGCACTGACCGTCGCCGTCACCGACGACGGCCCCGGCATTCCCAGCGAATGGCACGCTGCCGTCTTCCTGCCGTTCCGCAAGGCCGGTGACGATCAGCGCGACGACGGAAGCTCTGGGATAGGGTTGGCGCTCGTCCGCCGCACGCTCGATCGCATTGGCGGCGGCGTCGAGCTTCACTCAAACCCGCCCCACCGTCGCGGCACGACGTTCGTCGTTCGCTGGCCGAGATGGATCGCTGCCTAGGACGCCAGCGGGCTTTGGCTGGCCTTCATCGGCTTCGCCGCCGACGGCACCTCGCGCCGTTCCCGACGAGGAGTTGCACCACCTCGCACCGTCGATCTCCCACTTGCAGCCCGCTTGCCGCGTACCGCGAGCAGGCACTCGGCGTAGAGATCGAGGAGATAAGGGCGGAACTCAGGGCTGGACGGCGTGGGCCGGCGCGGATCATCGAGCAGAATGTCGCGCATGAGATCGTAGGCGACCGCCGCCGGGCAGGTGCGATCGGCCGCTGGGAACATGTCCTGAGTCATGGAATTTGGTCCATTTGCGCAAGAGTTGACCTTGGAAGCGGCGCGCCGCTTCGCCTCACGCTGAACTATCTGGAAGCCCCCGCTCCCCGTTTCGCGGATCGACGTGCAAGCCGCACGTTCCACGTCGGACGATCCCGAATCACGCAACCGACCCATCCAAAAGGCATGAAGAAAACGGCAACAATTCGAACGCGTTATGCTCGCGATTGACCAAATCAGCCACCGAGGACGCTGACGAGAAACCGTGCGCCCATCAAGGCGAGCAGGCAGCCGAAGCCGATCTCCAGCTTGCGCCGCGAGATGCCGTGCGCAGCGCGGACGCCCCACGGTGCGGCGAGCACGCCGGTCGGGATCAGCGCCGCCGCGGCGATCAGGCTTACGTAGCCGACCGTCAGCGGCAACGGCACCGGAACGCCCCAGCCTGCCCACATGAAACCGATGGCACCGGGCAGTGCAATCAGCGGCCCGACCCCCGCCGCGGTGCCGACGGCCGTTTGGATCGAGCGGCCATAGAGTGTCATCAGCATGGTGATCGAGGCGCCGCCGCCGATGCTCAGCATCGTCGAGATCATTCCGGTGGCAACGCCCCACAGCTCCATCACCGGCCTCGGTGGCAGGACCTCGCCGAGTCGCCAACTGTCCCGGCCGAACCAGAGCTTTGCCGCCATCGCGAACGAAAATGCAATCCAAACCCATTTGAGCGCGACACCCGACGCGACGCTGACGATTGCAGCGCCGATGACCACGCCCGCAATGACCCCGCCGCATAAGCGCCGCCATGCCTCCATGTCGACGCTGCCGCGGGCCCGGTGCGCCTGGAACGATCGAAATGAAGTTGGAATCATGACGGCCAGCGATGTGCCCAGCGCCAGATGCATACGTATCGCCGGATCAATGCCCAGCGCTGAGAACACTTCGTAAAGAACTGGCGCCGCAATGCCGCCGCCACCGATACCGAAAAGGCCCGCAAGAAAGCCCATTGCCAGCCCTGCGGCCGCGAGGGCAAGCGCGATCCACAACAGCTCCGAATTTGCGATTTCCACAGCGCCCCCAGCGTTTTGTCGGCCCGCCACGCCGACCCGCCGCGAACGTCAAGCGATGCAGTCCCGTGTTGCGAGTGTCAATGCCGCAGCCATGACGCGCGGCTGGATGCAGGGCGGTCATGCACTCCACAGCGCTGCGGATAAAGTCCTTCCGCCCATCGTCCGCCCCGGAAGCGCCCCAGATTGGCCCGCCTTCTAATCAACTTTTAACTCCCTCGACTGCTAATGGAGCGTCGAAGACACGAACCGCACCCGGACCGCGGCCGCGATCACCGGGCAAAAGGGTAACAAAGGGACCTCCCATGCAGATCAAATGCCCCCCCTCGACCCATCGCGATCTCCTGGAGACGCGCGAGCAGCGGCTGATCGGGTTCCTGACCGCCGGGATCGAAGATGCCGCGGGCGTACAGGAGGGGGCGACGCAGGGGACTATTCTCGCGGTCGCGCGCTGCGGCGATAGCCCTGTTGCGCGCGCCTTGATCGCGCTGCGCCCGACTCTCGCGGCCAAAGGGTACAGGGTTCTGGTGGTGTTTGCCGAGGAAGATACCCAGGTCGATCAATTCATTGCCAGTGGCTATGACAGCGGCGCCATGCCCGACGTTCGCATCGTACGCAATCCGCGGCTGCGCGACGCCCACGAGCAGCTCATTGTCTGCGGATCGGGGGTTTGGTTTGGCGACAGCCTGCGCCGCGACAATAATCGGCGCGACCTTTTCGAGCAGTTTCTGGCGGCCGCCCCTGAGACGGCGCACGCCGCGGCGCGCGCCTTCGACAGGCTTTGGGCGCGCACCGAGCCCTATCTCAGGCTCGCGGCGCTGGCGTCGGACAGCTTAGCGGCGGCCCTACCCGGTCGCACCCCGGGCAACGCCGGTCCCACTGACCCGGCGCTCCGCTGAGGTAACCCGACGGCGCGGCTTCGAGCCAGCACGATGGCGATCCGCCATCTGGGAGAGGCCAGAGGCACTTGGGCCTCTCCTATCGGCGCAATCGTGTCCGTTGCCGACGCCGCCCAGACCATCACCGACACCCGGTTTGCCCTGGCATCCCGGATGCTGTATCAGAGCGGTCTCAGCACCCGTAGCTCAGCTGGATAGAGCGCTGCCCTCCGAAGGCAGAGGTCACAGGTTCGAATCCTGTCGGGTGCGCCAAAACATTATGAAATCAATAAATTGAACCGTACCTCGATACGGGGAGGGCCGCGCGAGCGACTGCAATTGGCTTCATTCGCCTCTCGAGACGAGGCGATAGCCGATGCCCGCCTCGGTCTGGATCAGCTCAGGCTCGTCCGGCCCGGCGTTCAGCTTTTGCCGGAGCTGGCCAACGAAGACGCGCAAGTATTGGAGGTCCTCGGTGTGCGCCGGTCCCCAGACGGCCGTCAGGATCTGGCGGTGGGTGACGACGCGCTCCGCGTTCCGCGCGAGGATCGCGAGCAGTTCAAATTCCTTCGGCGTCAATTTGATCGGTCGATGTTGAGATCACCGCTCACGACTTTCGCGACTTCACCGGCGCTTTGGGCGGCATGTCGTAACGCTGTCCTTAGGCGCGCCATCAATTCGCCGATGCCGAAGGGCTTGTTGACATAGTCGTCGGCACCGAGATCGAGGGCTGCAATCTTCTCAGTCTCGCGGTCCCGTGCGGACAGCACGACGATCGGGACCTTCGACCACTTGCGTAATTCGGCAATGACATCCTTGCCGTCCATGTCGGGCAGGCCGAGGTCGAGCAGGATCGCATCGGGCGCCTGCGTCGCGGCGGCTTTGAGCGCTTCCACCCCGTTGACGGCAGCAATCACATCGAAGCCGGCAGCGGTGAGGCTGGGCTTGAGGAACCTCTGGATCTGCGGCTCGTCGTCGACGACCAGGATGCGATGCCCCGTCATCCACGGCCTCCCATCGGACCCGGCGTGCTGCTTGCCTCAACGGGAAGCGTGATGCTGATGCGCGTCCCTCGATCGTTCATGGTCGGACTCTCGGCCTTGATCGCACCACCCATGCCTTTGACGATGCCGGCACAGATCGACAGGCCGAGGCCGGTGCCGAGTGCACGGCCGTCGCTGCCGGCCACACGATAGAACTTGTCGAACACCTTCTCCAGCGCCTCGGCGGGGATGCCGATCCCGCGATCGGACACACCCAAGGTGATCTCGGTCGCTGTTGCTGTCACTTGGACCTGCGTACTCGTGCCCGGGTCGCTATACTTGTGCGCGTTGTCGAGCAGGTTGAACAGAACCTGCTCCAGCAGAACCGCATCGCCCCGGATGAGTGGCAGTGTGTCTGGAGTTTTGATTTCGATCTTCCGCATCGGAAACGCCTTTCGCGACCGCGCGACGGCGCTTGCGACGACATCCCTGACTTCGACCCAGTCGCGACGGATATCGATGGCTCCCGCCTCCAGGCGCGTCATGTCGAGCAGGTTCGATACGAATCGCGACAGGCGACCGGCCTCCTCCTCGATCGTGGCCAGGAGTTCGTCGCGGTCGCTCTGAGACATACGATCACCGAACGTCCTTAGGCTCGTGACCGAGCCCACGATCGAAGAGAGCGGCGTGCGCAGATCGTGGGAGATCGATGACAGGAGCGCGGCACGAAGGCGCTCCCCTTCGGCGGTGGTCTCGGCCTTCGACGCCTGCTCGACGAGAGTGATTCGGTCAATTGCAACGGCCGCCTGCTCGATGAAGGATTGCAGCGTTGCGACAATCGCGTCGCTCATCATGCCGTCCGCGTCGCCGGGATCGATGCCGATGACGCCGATCGATTGTCTCGCTCCCTGCATAGGGCGGAAATGGAACCGCGCGGAGGGGAGCGTGTCCGTGCCTCGCCCCGCCGGCTCATGTTTTTCGTGGGCCCATCGTGCGGCGGCCCAATCCGATGTCGCTAGTTGATCGTCGGGCGGCCAACTCGATTGAATCGAAAGACCATCGCCTCGGTCGAGGAGAACGATCGACCGGCCCTTGGCGACCGCCGCAATCTGGCTGGCCAACAGCCAAATCACATCGTCGAG
>LNEA01000558.1 GCA_001464855.1 Rhizobiales bacterium Ga0077530 | reverse complement strand
CGATCTCGACGCCTTGCGCGCGGTGCTCGAACAGTTCGATGGCTGCGCGCTCAAGGCGACGGCAAAGTCGCTCTGCTTCTATCGCGGCAACGTCAAGGCCCGCCTGATGATCGTCGGCGAGGCGCCGGGCCGCGACGAGGACCTGCAAGGCAAGCCTTTCGTCGGCCGGGCCGGCCAACTTCTCGATAAAATGTTGGCCGCGATCGGCCTCGGCGAGGACGACGTCCACATCACCAACGTGGTCTATTGGCGCCCGCCCGGCAATCGCACGCCGACGCCACAGGAGGTACAGGTCTGCCGCCCTTTCCTCGAACGCCAGATCGAGCTGGTCGCACCGGACATCCTGATGACCATGGGCGGGTCCGCTGGCAACGCGCTGCTCGACATGGAAGGCGGCATCATGCGCCAGCGCGGGCGCTGGCGGGATTTAATGGTGGGCGGACGCTTGGTGCCGGCCATGCCGACGCTGCATCCGGCTTACCTGTTGCGCACTCCGGTCGCCAAGCGACTGGCATGGCGCGATCTGTTGGCCATCCAAGAGCGATTGCTCGCGGCGCCGGGAAGATAGGTTTTGGGGGAAAATGACGAGATGAAAAGCATCAAGGACGCGCTGGCGCATCGCTTCGGAGATTTCGATCATGCGGTCGATCCGCGCATCGCGGAGCAGCCGTTTCTGCAAGGCCTCGCCTCGCGCGGCGTTTGCCGCCGTTTCCGAGAGGAGGCTGTCCCGACCACGCTGATCGAGACGCTCGCCGCGCTGGCGCTCTCGGCCCCGACCAAGAGCGACATGCAGCAGCGCGACATCATGATCGTCGACGATCCCGCCATTCGCGGCCGCATCGACACTCTGCTTGCGGAGCAGGATTGGATCCCTCAGGCGCCCCACTTCATTGTCTTCCTCGGCAACAACCGACGCCAGCGCCAGATTCACGACTGGACCGGTATCCCCTTCGCCAACGATCACCTCGACGCCTTCTTCAACGCGTCGGTCGACGCCGGCATCGTGCTGAGCGCGTTCGTGCTGGCGGCCGAGGCGGCGGGGCTGGGCTGCTGCCCGGTCAGCGTCATTCGAAACCATGCCGAGGAGGTGAGCGGGTTGCTCGGCCTGCCGGGCCATGTGTTTCCGGTTGCCGGGCTCGGGTTCGGCTGGCCGTCGGCGCCGTCGCATATCAGCGCGCGGCTCCCGCTTTCGGCAACCGTCCACCGCAATCGGTTTACCGACGCCACACGCGAAGTTGTCGAGAGCTACGACCGCCGGCGCAACGGCATCTTCCCCTTCCGCAGTCAACGTAACGTGGCGCGCTTCGGCACCAGCCCCACCTACGGCTGGTCGGAGGACAAGGCACGCCAGTACGCCGAGCCCGAGCGGGCGGATTTTGGCAAATTCGTTAACGAACGGGGGTTCAAGTTGATATGAAAGCTCCGGGTCGACTTAAGCGGCATTAAAACAATTCGTAGTACTCCTATCTCTGCGGGCGGCATCTGTGGGTCAGTCGTCGCTCGCAGCCTGCGGAGGGAGTTGTGCGTATTAATTTTGTCTATATGCGGCCGACACCGGTCCTGTATTTCGGCGCCATCGGGCCCTATGAGGAATCGATCTCGCGGGCGTGGAACACGATGCTGGCGTGGCTCGAGGCGCACAATCTGCGCCGAGCGACGCCCAAGGGCTTCGGCATCATCCACGACCACTGCGGCTCGATCGCGCCGCCATTGCGCCGGTACGATGCCTGCGTCGAACTGCTGCCGGGCTTCTCCCCCGATCCGTCGAGCGGCATCGTCCGCAAGGTGACCCCGAGTGGCGCATATGCCCAGGTCAATCTGAAAGGCTGGAGCAGTGGTCAGAAGCCGACGCATTGGTGATCGACGAAACGCGGCCGTACGTCGAAATCTTCCTCAACGATCCCGCGGCGACGCCCCGGGAAGAACTTCTGACGCAGCTCTGTGTCCCCGTGTGCACCACGCTAAAGATCGGGAAGTTGCGCGCGCCCATCGACGCCTGAACATCTCCGACCGCGTGCGCCGGAGACGGGCGAGACGTGAAAAACGCGCGGTGCGTAAAACGATTCGTGATTTGCACCGCCGTGAGTGCCATGCATCGATATAGGAATGTGGGCATTTCGGGCATGCATGATCGCCTTGCTCGCGACGGTCATGACCGTTGTCGCGGTGCCGTTCTTGCGCGCCCAGCAGCCGGTGGATCTCGAACTGCTGCTGGCCGTCGATGTG
>LNEA01000557.1 GCA_001464855.1 Rhizobiales bacterium Ga0077530 | reverse complement strand
CAGTTCCAGCACGGCGAACGCTCGTACCTCGCGAAGTATCCCGGCGATGTCGGCGTCGCGGTGCGTGGTCTCGTTGACGAGATCCTCACCCGCGCCACGGCCGCGTCTGTCCCCACCGAAGCTCGCGCCGCGGGCGAGTAGTTTTTAATGCGCTCTTGCGATGCAGAAGGCGACGGCTTCGGCCAGCGCCGCGCGCGGCTCGCTGTCCGGGAAGATCGCCAGAGCGTCCGAGGCGATGGCGCCGTAGTGACGGGCGCGTTCGAATGTCGCCTCGAGCGCCTTGTGACGCCGCATCAGGGCGATCGCGTTCTCGAGATCGCCGTCGCGGATGTCCCCGGCTGACAGTGTCCGTTGCCAGAAGGCGCGCTCTTCCTCGCTGCCCCGCCGGTAGCACAGGATGACCGGCAGCGTGATCTTGCCCTCACGGAAATCGTCACCGACGGATTTGCCGAGGCGCGCACTGTCGCCGGCGTAGTCGAGCGCGTCGTCGACCAGTTGGAACGCGACGCCGAGGTTGCGGCCGTAGGAGCGCAGCGCCGCCTGCTCGGTCGCCGGACGGTTGGAGATGGCGGGTCCGACCTCGGCGGCGGCCGAAAACAGGGCCGCGGTCTTGGCATTGATGATCGCGAGATATTCGTCCTCGGTCGTGCCCATGTTCTTGGCCGCCGAAAGCTGCATGACCTCGCCCTCGGCGATCACCGCCGCCGCGTTCGAGAGGATCCGCAGCGCCGGCAGCGAGCCGACGTCGACCATCATCCGAAATGCCTGGCCGAGCAAGAAATCGCCGACCAGTACGCTCGCCTGATTGCCCCACACGCGCCGCGCCGTCGACTTGCCGCGCCGGACGTCGCTCTCGTCGACCACATCATCGTGCAGCAGCGTCGCCGTGTGCATGAACTCGACCGCAGCCGCCAGCCGCACATGCCCCTCGCCGGTGTAGCCCGTGAGCTTGGCCGACGCGATCGTCAGCATCGGCCGCAGCCGTTTACCGCCTGAATCGATGAGATGGTGGGCGAGTTCCGGGATCAGCTCGACATCCGAGACCGCCTTGTCGAGGATGATCCGGTTGACCCCACCCATCTCGTCACGGACGAGATCGACCAGCGGCTTGAGGCTCGCCGCCGGATCGCGCGCGCCGTCGATTGAAATCACGACTCCCAAAGCTCGATTCCTCGTTCAGTGTTCGCCATTTTTCCTGCCATACTCCGGACATCAACCGAGCCGGTCAAGCGGCTTCATATTGTTAAGCACGCAAACCCGAGCCTCGCCGCAGGCCAATCGTCGCGCCTTGACGGCCGGCTACGCGGCGGGCACGAAGGGGTGGCTGGTCCACGATGCCGCAGGGCAAAACAATCGATCTCAGCCGAAGGGGTGGCTCCATGAACGACCGCTATTTGCGCACGGGCGTCTTCCTCGCGCCCTTCCATGCACTCGGCGAAAACCCGACGCTGGCGCTCGATCGCGACATGGACCTGCTCGTCCATCTCGACCGGCTGAATTATCACGAGGCCTGGATCGGCGAACATCATTCCGGCGGCTTCGAGATCATCGCCTGCCCCGAGATGTTCATCGCGGCGGCCGCGCGCGAAACGCGGCACATTCGGCTCGGCACCGGCGTCGTTTCGCTGCCCTATCATCACCCCTTCACGCTCGCGAGCCGCATGGTCCAACTCGACCACATGACGCGCGGTCGCGCCATGTTCGGGGTCGGCCCGGGGTCGCTGATCTATGACGCCGAGAAGATCGGCCTCAAGGCCGCCGACCAGCGCCGGCGCATGGACGAGGCGCTCGACTGCATCATCCCGCTGATGCGCGGCGAGATGGTCACCCGCAAGACCGACTGGTTCACCTTGCAGGACGCGAAGCTGCAACTGCGTCCCTATTCGCACCCGCACATGGAAATGGCGGTTGCCTCCTCGCGCTCTCCGGTCGGCGCCGTGGCGTCCGGCAAGCACGGCATCGGAATGCTGTCGATCGGCGGCACATCGGACGAAGCGCTGGCCGCGCACGCGAGCAATTGGGGCGTTCACGAGAAAGCCGCACGCGACGCCGGCAAGACGGCGGATCGGTCGCGCTGGCGGATCGTCACGTTCGCCCACGTAGCCGAGACGCGCGAGAAAGCCCGCGCCGACATGGCCTACGGTCTTGCAGACTTCAATCGCTACTTCAACGAGGTCGCGACGTTCCCGATCGTCCCGCCGAACGTCGAAGATCCCCTCAATCACCTGATCGACACCGGTCTTGCCTGCATCGGCACGCCCGACGATTGCATTCGACATTTCGAGCGGCTGTGGAAGGGCTCAAACGGCGGCTGTGGCGCCATCCTCCTGCTCGCCCACAACTGGGCCGACTGGGAAGCGACGAAGCGCAGCTACGAGCTGATGGCGCGTTACGTGCACCCGCACTTCCAGCACGCCTCCAACAGTCTCCGCGAATGGAGCTACGGCGACGCCAATACCAAGCGCGCCACCGCCGGCATGGAAAACCAGGCCGCCATCCAGGCCGCAATCGACAAATATCAAACGGGCAAGCGCGGTTGACCGCCGACCGCGATAGCCGCCTCCAGTAAGGAACGACATGACTGCTGATGTTGAAACGGTCGTCGTCGGCGCCGGCGTCGTCGGTCTGGCCATCGCGCGGGCCCTGGCTCGAGCCGGTCGCGAAGTGATGGTGCTTGAGCAGCACGACATCATCGGCTCGGAGACCAGTTCGCGTAACAGCGAGGTCATCCACGCCGGCATCTACTATCCGCCGGGGTCGCTGCGCGCGCGGATGTGCGTCGCGGGCAAAGCCGAGCTCTACCGTTTTTGCGATGAGAACGGCGTCGCCCACCAGCGCATCACCAAGCTGCTGGTCGCGACGAGCGAGGCTCAGGTTCCCAAACTCAAGGCGATCCAGGAAACGGCGATCCGCAACGGCGTCACGGATCTGCAACCGCTGACGGGCGCGGAAGCACGCAAACTAGAGCCGGAAGTGGCTTGCGTTGCCGCTCTTCTGTCGCCATCGACGGGGACAATCGATACGCACGCCTTCATGCTGGCGCTCGAAGGGCACGTCGAGGCGGACGGCGGCAATGTCGTGCTGAACACACCAGTCGAACGGGTCGCACGCCGCGCTGACGGCCTGTTCGAGGTCGTGACTGCGGGCGAGGCACCGGCGACCATTACGGCGAAGGAGCTGATCCTCTCGCCGGGGCTGCACGCGACCAAGCTCGCGCGGACGCTGAGCTTCCCGGCCGGCTATACGCCGCCCGAGACCTACTATGCCGTCGGCCAATACTACGCCTACTCCGGCCGTTCGCCGTTCGGCCGCCACATCTATCCGATGCCCGACGGAGCCTGGCTCGGGCTGCACGTCACGGTGGATCTCGGCGGGCGCTGCAAGTTCGGCCCCGATATCGAGTGGATCCCGGAGATCGACTACACATTCAAACCCGAGAAACTGGAAAAGTTCTTGGGGTTCATCCGCACCTACTATCCGGGTCTCGATCCCTCCCGTCTGCATCCGGACTACACCGGCATCCGGCCGAAGCTCTATCGCGAGGGCGAGCCGGTCCCCGATTTCGTTTTCCACGGCCCCAAGGACCATGGCGTCGACGGGCTGGTGATGCTGTTTGGCATCGAAAGCCCCGGTCTTACGTCCTCGATCGCGATCGGGGATCTGGTTGTCGGGATGCTTCAATCTTCACTTTCGACGTGACTCTTGATCCGCGACATCTTGCAGTTGCATGATGCGCGCACGGCGCGGACGCTGATGGAGCGATTGGGGAACGATATGAGACACGGGACTTTGACGCGACTGGGCTTCGCCGTATCGGGCCTTCTGGCAGCCGCCGGGCCGGTCGCGGCCCACCATCCCACGGGCGGCATGACGCCGAGCACGTTCATGGAGGGCTTCCTGTCTGGGATCGGGCATCCCGTGATCGGCATCGACCATCTCGCCTTCATCATCGCCATCGGTATCGCGGCGGCGTTCACCAGAGGCGGCTTCGGCATCGTCACCGCATTTATCGCGGCGTCGACAGTCGGCGTGCTCGCGCATGTCGCCGAACTCAACATCCCCCTCGTCGAGCCGCTGGTCGCGGCGAGCGTCATCGTTGCCGGCGCCGCGCTTGCCGCCGGCATGACGTCTGCGCCGATCGGCTGGCTGGCCCTTGCGGCAATTGCCGGCCTGTTCCATGGCTACGCGTTCGGCGAGACGGCCGTGGGCGCCGAACGCGGTGTCATCGGCGCCTATCTGCTCGGCCTTGCGTTCATCCAGGCGGCGATTGCCGGCGGCGTGATGCTCGTGTCACAGCGATTCCTGCTGCCGCTCGGTTCCGTCTCGATGCCAATGCGGGCAGCGGGAGCGATCGTCGCGTCGCTCGGCGTTATCCTGCTCGCCGGCGGATTGACGGGGGCGTGACTGTGCCGACATCACCAGCCACGGACGAGACGACCGACGCTGCGACGAAGCGCGTAGCCGCTCTGTTCGAACGCCTGCCGGAGCTGGTTGAGCGCGACGCGGATCTCGTCAAGCGCGGTCGATTTCTGACGACGGAGTTCGCCCTCGTCGTCGGCGCGACGCCGCTGCTGGTGCGGATCGAGACCGGCCATGTCATTGCTGTGACGCGCGGGCCTTTCCTGCTGCGCTCGTGGGTGTTCTCGATCACGGCAGCGCCGGAGACGTGGCTCAAGCTGCTGAAACCGGTGCCCGATCCCGGCACCCATGATCTCATGGCGCTGTCCAAGGTCGGCCTTGCCCGCATCGAGGGCAACCTGCAGCCCTTCATGGCCAACCTGCAGTACGTCAAGGACGTCGTCACCGCGCCGCGCGCGTTGATGTGAGGAGGCGCACGCCGTGAAAGCCACCTTCGAGCCGATCGTCGGCCGCTATTGCCATCTCACGCTGTCGGGCCGTCCGCACCGCCTCTACGTCGAGGAAGCCGGGAGTGGCATCCCGCTCGTCTGCCTGCACACCGCGGGCGCCGATGGCCGCCAGTTCCGCCACCTCCTCAACGACCCGGTGATCACGCGAGACTACCGCGTCATCGTGTTCGACATGCCGTGGCACGGCAAATCGCTGCC
>LNEA01000556.1 GCA_001464855.1 Rhizobiales bacterium Ga0077530 | reverse complement strand
CGATGTCCACGGCGGCGAAGTTTGCGCGGCACTTGTGTCCGGCATGATCGCGCCACAGAGTCCGGCCGAAAGCCGTCACGAAACACTGTGGATGTACAAATGCGGCGGCCCCGGCATCTTCAAGGGCGACCTCTATTTCTATCGCGTCGATGGCGATCTTCGCGACAAGATTGCACGCATCGATACCGCCCGTTGCCCGCTCTATATGCTCACCGGCGAGTATGACTTTTCCTGCACGCCCGACGATACGAAGCGTACGGCGGCGCAGATCAAAGGTGCCGAGGTCACCATCATGAAGGAGCTCGGCCACTTCCCGATGAGCGAGAACCCGGCGCAGTTCCGCCGCTACATCCTCCCCGTGCTCGAGAAGATCAAGGCTGCAAAGTAAGCCACCTGTCCGCCCCGGAGCCACCATGCCTCGCCGCATCGTCGACCTTTCCGTTGCGCTTCAGTCCGACATCGCCTCCGACCCGCCGGGCAGCGAGCCGAAGATCACCTACATCGCCCACAAGGATCCCGCGGCGCTGTCGCGGATGCTCCCGCATTTTCCAGGGCTGACACAGGACGAGCTGCCGGGTGGGGAAGCGTGGGCGGTCGAGACGCTCGCGGTGTCCACGCACAATGGCACGCACCTCGATGCGCCCTATCATTTTCATTCGACGATGGACGGGGGAAAGCGCGCCTGGACGATCGACGAGGTGCCGCTCGAGTGGTGCATGGGCCGCGGCGTCAAACTCGACTTTCGCCATTTCGCCGACGGGTACGTCGCGACACCTGACGACGTCGAGGCTGAACTGAAACGCGCCGGCGTGACGCTACAGCCATTCGACATCGTGCTCGTCAACACCGCAGCCGGCACGCGCTACGGCGAGCCCGACTACGTCTCGCGTGGCTGCGGCATGGGACGCGCCGCGACGTTGTGGCTGACCGAGCGCGGCGTCAAGATCGCCGGCACCGATGCCTGGAGCTGGGACGCGCCGTTCGTTCATACCGCCAAGAAGTACGCTGAGACGCGCGATGCGTCGCTGATCTGGGAAGGGCATCGCGCCGGCATCGAGCGCGGCTACTGTCACATCGAGAAGCTCGCGAACCTCGAACGCCTCCCGGCGACCGGCTACACGGTCTGCTGCTTCCCGTTCAAGATCGCGCGCGCCTCGGCTGGTTTCACGCGCGTCGTCGCCATCTTCGAAGACTAGCTTGAGTCGTACCTGCTCTGTGGCGCCGCCGCATCAGACGCCGACAAAGCGACTGCCGCTACGCTTTGCACCCTCAACAAGTTGTGCCTACGCTTCGTGGTGTCGCAAACAGCGCCGGACAGGCCGCTATACTACGCGCCGATTCGAGGATGGATCGTCCGGAATCGAAGCCAGTAATTTCACTTCGTATGGAGCACGGTAGTATGATCAGGATTGCATCAGGCCTTGCAACAGGCCTCCTCAGCGTCGGCATCACGCTCGGTGTCGCGACTGCGCCGACGTCTACGGTCTCGGCCCAGGGCGCAAAACTCGTCGCGGGCACACTGACTTGCAAGGGTGGCCCGAACGTGGGCCTCGTGGTCGGATCGACGCAGAAGCTCGATTGCAGCTTCACGCCGTCGGGCAAGGGCCGCGTACGCGAATACAAGGGCACGATCACCAAGGTCGGCCTCGATATCGGCTACAAGTCCGGCAGCGTGATCGTCTGGACAGTTCTCGGCAGCAGCGAGAAGGTCCCATCGAAGATCCTGATCGGCAACTACGCCGGTGTATCGGCCGAGGCGTCCGTTGCTCTGGGCGCCGGTGCCAATGCCCTCGTCGGCGGCAGTGACAAGTCGATCGTCCTGCAGCCGCTGAGCGTGCAGGGCCAGACCGGGCTCAATCTCGCGGTCGGCGTCGCCGAACTGAGCTTGAGCCGCTGATCATTTCAATCCCGGCACGACACGGCGCGGCGCGACCTCAGCCGGTCGCGTCGTCCCTACCACCCGCACTGTGGCGCGTTGGCATCGCAATCCAACCAAAGCGCTCTCCGATCGAGATATCGGCGCTTTCAGGCGCTCACAGCACCAGCTTCGGCCGCAATCGGCGCAAGATACTGCTGTGTTGATTCGGGGCCGGCGCGCTGCAGCTTCGCCCGCGGAAACCCACAACTGAAGGAGGAGCGCCACATGAACGGACTCACGAAAACAATCGCCGCCGGACTACTCGGTATCGGCGTATCGTTGGGCTTGGCAGCCGCGATGGCGCCCGCTGATGCTCAATCGGCGAAGTCGCTCGTCGGCACTCTGATCTGCAAGGGCGGCCCCAGCGTCGGCCTCATCGTCGGATCTCAGCAGCGGATGCTTTGCACGTTCAAGCCCGAAGGCCATCGCCGCTCGCGTGACTACCGCGCCACATTGACCAAGGTCGGTCTCGACGTCGGCTTCAAGAACGAGACCACCATCGTGTGGCAGGTTCTCGGGTCGACGGACGTCTATCGCGGCCCGCTTCTCGTCGGCGACTACGGCGGCGTTTCCGCGGAAGCCTCGGTTGCGCTCGGCGTCGGCGCCAATGCGCTGGTGGGCGGCAGCAACAAGTCGGTCGTTCTCCAGCCGTTGAGCGTGCAGGGCCAGACTGGCCTCAACATCGCGGTCGGCGTGACGAGCCTCGTGCTGCGCCGCTAAGCCTTACGCGATCCATAAATGGAACGGCCGGTGCGCGAGCACCGGCCGTTTTCTGTTGA
>LNEA01000555.1 GCA_001464855.1 Rhizobiales bacterium Ga0077530 | reverse complement strand
CACCCGTTGCCGTCGCAGGCGAAGACTGACGCGGCGGCTTTGGTGTCAGCGACGCTCGCGGCGCTGCGGCCGTCGCCATCACGCTCCAGCCAGCGGCCAAGATCAAAGAGGTCGGATCGCGCCGCCAGAGCCGCCAGTCGACCATCGGCGCCGCGCACCGCGATCAGCGTCCCGGAACGGCTGACGAGCACATCCGGCCTTGGTTCGAACGGCGTCAGCGCCAAGCCGGCGGCGATGACCACAACGCCCCAGATCCGCAACCGGCCGCGCCAGAGCAACAACCAAGCGCCACCGGCGACGATCAGCCCGAACGCGAGCGTCGGTATGGCCGCGACGCGGATCACCGCACCCGGCAGCGACGCGACCCAATAGGCGACGCCGCTCATGAACTGGATGCCGTAGCCCATCACCATCAGGGGGCCTGCTTCGAGCCCGAACGGTATCGCGAGCAGGGTGGCGAGTGCCGCCGGCATGACAACGATGTTCACGGCCGGCACTGCGACGAGGTTCGCCAGCATCGCGTACTGTTGGCTCTGGTGGAAATGGTAGATGCCGAACGGCGCGACGGAGAAACTGGCGAGCAGTGTCGAGACGATGATCCCCGTAACGAACAGTAGGGGCATCCGCCATAGCCAGCCCCGGGGTGGCGCGCGCACATCTCTCGCGCGGTAGTCGCGCCAGGCTTCATAGCCCGCGACCAGCGCGACGACGGCGGCGAACGACATCTGAAATCCAACGTCGATCAGGCTTTCCGGCATCACAACGAGCATGACCAGCGCCGCCAGCGCGACGTTCCGCAACGCGAGCGCCGGCCGGTCGAGCAAGATCGCCATGAACATGATGAGGACCATCAGGAACGAGCGCACGGCGGGCGGCGATGCGCCGGATATGAGCAGATAGCCGAGCGCCCCGAGCGCGCCGGCCACCGCCGCCCATTTGCGGATGTCGAAGCGCAGGACCAGCGCCGGGAACAGCGACAGCAAGAAGCGAGCGGTGAAAAACATCGCGCCTGCCATGATCGTCATGTGCAGACCAGAGATCGACAGGATGTGGATGAGACCGGAGTCGCGATAGGCCGCGTTGGTTGC
>LNEA01000554.1 GCA_001464855.1 Rhizobiales bacterium Ga0077530 | reverse complement strand
GGCAACGCCGCCGGTTCGGCGCGACGCCCACGAATTCTACTTGTCGCGAGTTTCGCCGCCTTCCTCCTGGCCGGCTTCTGGATGCTTGCGGGATCTGGCTTGCGCGGCATGATCCCTGGCATCGGCAGTTCGCAGCCGATATCGCCAGCCAAGTCGACGAAGGTCGGCGACGCCAATTTAACCCTCACACCTAGCTCCGAGGCGCCGCCGTCCCAGCAGAAGGGCAATAGCCGGTTCCCCGGCCTGGGCCGCGTCGTCGAGGGCGGCTACGGGATCACCATCGACGAGGGACCGGGCCGAAGCGCGTCGCAGGAGCCGCTCAAGGCACGCGAACAGGTCCAGTTGGCAAGTCTTGCCGAGACCGCCTCTCCGGACGCGGTACGCACCGCGGTGGCTGTGCCCGAATCCGGCGCGCCCCCGAGCCCCATGACGCCCAAAGCCCCGATGCCGCCCCCCTTAACGTCCGGCCCAGTAGAAATGCCGTCGGCCATGATCGGCCCACTGTCGCTGCGACATGCAGCGGCCAACGGCGACCCGATCGCCCAGTTCGAAGTCGCCTCGCGCTTTGCCGAGGCCAAGGGTGTGCCGCAAGACTTTGCCCAGGCCGCGACATGGTATCAGCGGGCCGCGGCCCAAGGCCTTGCCAATGCGCAGTATCGGCTTGGTGCACTATACGAACGCGGCCTTGGCGTCGCCGCCGATCCGGCGCGCGCGCGCGTCTGGTATGGGCGCGCCGCTGAGCAGGGCAACGTCCGTGCCATGCACAATCTCGCGGTCTTCAGTGCCGGCCGTCCCGGCTCGACGACCGACTATCCTTCGGCCGTCCAGTGGTTCACCGAGGCGGCCAACCGCGGCTTGGCCGATAGCCAGTACAATCTCGGCATCCTCTACGAGAGCGGACGCGGTGTTCCAGCGAGCCTGTCCGAAGCCTACAAATGGTATTCGCTTGCGGCCCGCAGCGGCGACAAGGACGCCATCCGGCGGCGTGACGCCCTGCGCGAAAAGCTCGAACCGACGAGCGTCAACGCCGTGGATACGCTCATCATCAAATGGCGCGCCCAGCCGCTTGATCCGGCCGCCAACGACCCGCGCGCCGCCGTGCCCGGCGCGCAAGCCGCGCGCTAGCTGCCGTCCGGTGGTTGAAATCGCAGCATTCGCCCGCAAGGCCGCATTGACGCGCGCAGAATCCTGAGCGCTTATAGCACCCGGTGCCTGCCCCGCGAACACAGACAGTCGACACGAGGCTCGGTCTCTCGCCTGAGCGTCGCGTTGGCCGTTAGCGCGGCGTTCCGACCATCCGCCGCCCCCTCCCCGCCCGGGCTTCGCCGACGCCGATGAACATCTATTTGCCGATCGCCGAGATGTCCGCGAACGTCCTCCTGTTCATCGGGATGGGCGCGTCTGTCGGCTTCCTGTCCGGCATGTTCGGCGTCGGTGGCGGCTTCCTGATGACCCCGCTGCTGATCTTCGTAGGCGTGCCGTCAGCGGTCGCCGTCGGCACCGAGGCAGCTCAGATCGTCGCTTCGTCGGTCTCCGGCGCGCTGGCCCAATGGCGACGCAAGAATATCGACTTCAAGATGGGCACCATCCTTCTGGCAGGCGGCATCGTCGGCTCGGTGTTCGGCGTCGAAGTCGTCAAACTCCTGCGACGCGCCGGCCAGTTCGATTTTTTCGTCACCGTGGCCTACGTCACGATGCTCGGCGTCATCGGCGCACTTATGCTGGTCGAGAGCATCAATACGATCCGCGAGGCGCAGGCCGGACGCGTACCAGCGGCACGCCAGCGCGGCCAGCATAACTGGGTGCATCGCTTGCCGCTGAAGATGCGGTTTCATCGCTCCAAGCTCTACATCAGCGCGCTACCGCCGCTTGTGCTCGGCGTATTCGTCGGCTTTCTCGCCGCGATCATGGGTGTCGGCGGTGGCTTCATCATGGTGCCCGCGATGATCTACCTGCTGCGCGTGCCGACCAACGTCGTCGTCGGCACGTCACTTTTCCAGATCACGTTCGTGACAGCCGCGACCACCATTCTGCACGCGACCCAAAACCAGACCGTCGACGTTACACTGGCGCTGCTGTTGATGGTCGGCGGCGTAATCGGCGCGCAGTTCGGCGCCATCGCCGGCCAGCGGCTGAGAGGCGAACAACTTCGTTTCCTGCTCGCGGGTATCGTGCTTCTGGTGCGAGTTGTTCTCGCTGGCGCCCACGAGGAACTGATGCGACCGACACGCGCCCGGACCGGCAGTGCCGCTGCGGCCCTCATCGCCGCCTTGCTCACGATGAGCGCGCTGACCATACCGTCGCGCGCCCAAAAGGCAGACACCCCGCCGCCGGCAATCCCGCTTCAAGAACTTGCCCAGAGCCAGCCGCAGCCCGCGCCGGCAACCCCGCCTGCCGCGACCGCGCCACCCGCCGCCGCTGCTGCGCCACGCGAAGCCCCGCTTCCGCGCGAGGCCGTACACGCGGACGTCTCAACACGCCGCATCGCGGTAACATCGACTTTCTCGGGCACCGGCATCATCGTCTTTGGTGCTGTCGACAACAGCCGGCAGGTCAGTGCGGAATCGGGCCTCTACGACGTCGTCATCGTCATCTCGGGCGCCCCGGCGCGGCTCGTCGCACGCAAGAAAAGCAACGTCGGCGGACTTTGGATCAACACGTCGTCGCTCTCTTTCACGAGTGTGCCGAGCTACTACGCCATCACCTCGACGCGGCCGATCGAGGAGGTCGCGTCAGAAGACGTGCTCAAATCGAGCGGCATCGGCTTCGACTTCGTGCCCATGACACTCAGCCGCTCAGCGGGATCGCTGACCGCGCTCGAAATCAAGGAATGGCGCGACGCGGTCGTCCGCCTCAAGCGGCGCGATCGGCTCTATCAGCAGGATGAGTACGGCGTCGCCTTCGTCGGGCGCAGCCTGTTCCGTGCCGCATTCGACATGCCCGCAACCGTCACGGTCGGCGCCTTCGAAACCCGCGTCTACCTGTTCCGCGACGGCGAACTGCTCAGCAGCTACACGACGAAACTCAACCTCGAGCGCGAGGGCGTCGAGCAGTTCGTCCACCGCTTCGCTTTCGACCACCCCTTTTTCTACGGCGTGTTCACCGTCCTCATCGCGGTCGGCGCGGGAATGCTGGCGTCATATGTGTTCAACCGCGGTAGTCATTAGAGACCGCCGACGCGTACGGCTTCGCCT